>JBMTPW010000062.1:0-8970 GCA_049444115.1 Ilumatobacteraceae bacterium
GGACACCACCGAAGGTGGGCCTCGAGGCCGTGCACAACAGTTGGGATCGCTCCTTCACCCCTGGTCGGCGGTGGACGTTGCATCCGCAAACCATCATTTCGGTGGGCCAGGAAGCAGCGGTCCTGATGCTCAACAGGGGTGATCTCCAGGGTCGCCAGGTGGAGATCACCAGTATCGAAACCTTCACCGTGGACACCGCTGATCTCATCGTGCACATCAGGTCGTTCTTCAATCAGCCACAGGATTTCGCCCTCGCCAACTACTTCACCCCGCAACGCGACGGGTGACGACGGTGAACCGATGATCGAGGTGCTCCGATGAACCAGCCGGACCATTCCCACAAACCCGCGTCCGATCACACGCGTCACCGCAATCTGGAGGCGAAAGCCATCCTCGATCCGGCCGATTTCGATCGAGCGCGACGGGGTTGGATCGCTTCGATTCCGTCCGGACGCGTCGTCAATGCCGCTGGCCGTACGGTCTCCGAGATCGCCGCCTATGAATTCCTGCAGGACGACGCCCCCGACACGGTCAACCCGAACTTGTGGCGGCACGCGCAGCTGAACGCCCACCATGGACTCTTCGAAGTCGCCGACGGCGTATGGCAGGTCCGGGGTTACGACATTTCGAACATCACCTTCGTACGCGGCAATGTTGGTTGGATCGTCATCGATCCGCTCACCGTGGAACCCACCGCACGGGCGGCCTACGACTTGGTGTCGGAACACCTGGGCCAGCGCCCGGTCACTGCTGTCATCTACACCCATTCGCATGCCGATCATTTCGGTGGAGTGCTCGGAGTCACCTCGGACGAGGACGTGATCGCCGGTCGCTGTCGGGTGATTGCGCCGGAAGGGTTCCTGCACGAAACCGTGGGCGAGAACGTGATCGCTGGACCGATCATGGCGCGCCGCGCCACGTATCAATTCGGGTCCTTCCTTCCCCCCGGGCCGCGCGGGCACGTGGACTGCGGCCTGGGCAATGCCACACCCATCGGTCCACCCGGACTGATCGCTCCCACCGAGGACATCACCGCCACCGGGCAGGAGCTCGTCGTGGACGGAGTCCGCATCGTGTTCCAACTCACCCCGGAGACCGAAGCGCCAGCGGAGATGAACTTCTTCTTCCCGGATTCCGGATGGTTGTGCATGGCCGAGAACTGCTCCCATACCATGCACAATCTGGTGCCGATCCGCGGCGCCCTGGTGCGCAACAGCCTGCAGTGGTCGAAGTACATCAATGAGAGCATCGAACTCTTCGCCGATCGCACCGACATTCTCTTCACCTCCCATAATTGGCCGCGCTGGGGGCGCAACGACGTGCGGGGTTTCCTGGAACTGCAGCGCGATCTCTATCGATGGATGCACGATCAGACCATGCGCCACGCCAATCTGGGTCTCAATGCCACTGAGATCGCCGAGACTCTCCAACTTCCCGAGGACTTTCTGGCACACGAGCACACGCGGGGTTACTACGGCGATCTGGTGCACAACGCCAAAGCGGTCTTCCAGCGTTATCTCAGTTGGTACGACGGAAACCCGGCCAACCTCCATCGCTTGCCACCGATCGAGGTCGGGCGTCGCTACGTGGATTTGGCCGGTGGCCCCGACCGACTCCTGGACGCCGCGCGTGCCTCATTCACCGCCGGTGACTATCGATGGGTTGCCGAACTGCTGAACCATCTGGTGTTCGCCGATCCCACCAACGCCGAAGCTCGTGCCCTGCAAGCCGACACCTTCGAACAACTCGGATATCAATCCGAATCCTCGACGTTCCGCAACGCATATCTCACCGGGGCCCGTGAATTGCGTGATGGCCCGCCCAAACCCTTGAATCCGGTCGGTCGCGGCCGGGGCCTCCTCAATGCCATGACCATCGAGCAAATCTTCGACACCATGGCCATCCGCTTGAAATCGGAGAACGTCGGCGACACGCGTCTGGCAGTGAACTGGACCTTCACCGATTTGGCCGGCACTCCCGATGAACTGTGGACGCTCGCTCTCTCTCACCGCACCTTGTATTCGGTGCGCGGTCGCCACGAGGCCCAGGCTTCAGTGTCCATCACCATGACCCGGGCTCTTCTGATCACCATCGTCGCCCAAGAGACCACGTTCCTGGACGGCATCGCTCAGGGCTCCATCGTCCTCGACGGTGACGCCCAAGCCTTGTTGACGATATTCGGCAACCTCGAGGTCTTCGACGCCGGATTCGGAATCGCCGAACCATGATGAACGACTGGGATGAACGACTGGGATGAACGGCTGGGATGAACAACTGGGATGCTCAAGACGACGTTCGATCGTGACCGCTGACATTGCCGGAACCTGAGTTCCATCGCCGGATCGGCCCAGCGATCGGCCAGACTGCTTCCATGACTGCTCTCGCCACTCCCCCTGCTTTCGATTCCGTCGCCGCAGCCTCGCTCGTGGATCATCTGCGCTCCTCCTTCGAATCGGGGCACACCAGGTCCCTCGAATGGCGGCGTCACCAATTGCAGCGCATGATCGCCATGTTGGAGGAGAACGAGTCGCGGTTTCTGGATGCCCTGCATACCGACCTCGGCAAACCGGAAATCGAGGGCTACATCACCGACATCGCCTTCATCACCGGCGAGATCAAGCTGATGCTCAAGAACCTGAAGAAGTGGAACAAACCTGTCCGGGTGCCCACGCCCCTGGTGACCAAGCCCGCCACATCGAAGCTTCTCCCCGAGCCCCTCGGCGTGGTCTTGGTGATCGCTCCCTGGAATTACCCGGTCCAGTTGCTGTTGGTCCCGGCGGCCGGAGCCCTCGCTGCTGGGAACACCGTGGCCCTCAAGCCATCCGAGGTGTCCGCCGCTACGTCGCAAGTGCTGGCCGATCTGGTGCCGAAGTACTTGGATCCGGCTGCAGTGGCCATCGTGGAAGGCGGCGTCGCCGAGACCACTGCTCTTCTCGAGCAGCGATTCGATCACATCTTCTACACCGGTAACGGCACCGTGGGACGCATCGTCATGACGGCCGCGGCCCGACATCTGACGCCAGTCACCTTGGAACTGGGTGGCAAGAGTCCGGTCATCGTCGACGAATCGGCGAACATTCCAGTGGCGGCTCGTCGCGTCGCCTGGGGCAAGTGGCTGAATGCCGGCCAGACCTGTGTGGCCCCGGACTACGTGCTGGTGGCCGACTCGGTGAAGCAGAACTTCATCGACGAACTGGCAACCGCCATCCGCGACTTCTACGGGCCGGATCCACAAACAAGTGGCAGTTACGGACGTATCGTCTCGACCCGCCATTTCGATCGCTTGCGACACCTGATGACCGGAGGGCGCACGGTGATCGGTGGCGAGTCGTCATCATCCGACCGGTACATCGCCCCGACCGTGCTCACCGATGTCGATACGTCCTCACAGTTGATGCAGGAAGAAATATTCGGACCGCTGCTACCGGTGATCCCGGTTGCCTCGGTCGATGCCGCGGTCGCGTTCATCACTGCTCGGCCCCATCCGTTGGCGCTCTACGTGTTCTCCGAACGGTCATCGGTGGTCGACGACGTGTTGCGGCGAACCACTGCCGGAGGCGTCACGGTGAATGGCACCTTGATGCACCTCACCAGTCCTCACCTGCCCTTCGGCGGAGTCGGAGAAAGCGGCATGGGTGGTTACCACGGCAAGGCGGGAGTGCGACTCTTCCAGCACCTGAAGCCCGTCCTCTATCGGGGCACCAAGTTGGACCCGGCCCTGGCGTATCCGCCCTACACCGAACGCAAGAAGAAGATCATCAAGAAGTTCTTGTGATCAAGCGGGCGGGATCTCCGTGGTCCCGCCGCTCATGATGTACTCGAGCCACCAGCGCGGAGCCTGGTCCAAGAGATTGCCGAGGTGCGAGTAGTCGTGCCAACGGCGGATGAGACCATCACGGACCTCCATCACCGAGGTGAAGGGGTGCACGATCATCTCGCCGGTGTGGAAGTGCCACTCCTCTTGATGTTCGGTGATGACCACATCGCCTTCGGCCAGTACCAGACCCGGCCGATGCACCATCTTGGCCGTCGGTCCAAGGCCCAAGCGCAGGCGATCAGCGATGGCTGCACCTCCCAACACCGGGGGTACGGCTCCAACATCCATGTATTCGGCCTCGGGGGCGAAACGCGAGGCGACGTCGTGCCAATCCTTGGCGTACATGGCGTTCCAATGGGCCTCCACCACCGCCTTGTTGGCATCTTCTCGCCCACCCATGACTGCTCGTATGCCCCGTGTCGATCAGTGCCCGTGACGGGCCATGGCGTCGCGGATCTCCTGTTCGGCCGCGCTGCGACCTTCCCAGCCGCGCACCGTGGTGCTCTTGTTGGGTTCCAGCAGTTTGTAGGTCTCGAAGAAGTTCCCGACTTCGCCGAGGAGATGATCCGGCAGATCCTCGATGTCCAGGTATTTGCCAAAGCGCGGATCGGTCGAGGGAACGCAGAGCACCTTGGCATCTTGGCCCTTTTCGTCCTCCATCCAGAACACCGCCACCGGTCGCACCCGAACGTGACAACCCGGAAAAGTGGGCTGGCTCAGCCACACCAAGGCATCCAGTGGGTCACCGTCTTCGCCGAGGGTATGCGGAAAGAAGCCGTAATCGAGCGGATACTGCGTGGCCGTGAACAGAGTTCGATCCAGCCAGATGTGGCCGGTCTCGTGATCCATTTCGTACTTGTTGCGAGACCCCTGAGGAATCTCGACGATCATCTCAACATCCACGGGCTATCGCGTCCAATGTGCCTTCCATGTTCTTCCGATTGTGAGAGGCGCGGTCCTTCACACCGCTCACGATGCCCCCGAGCCATGTGGAGAAACCGCTGCGACGGTCGATCCAGGAATGAGTGATCCGAGTTCCGGCACCGGTTGACTCGATCTCATAAACCCAGTCGCACCAGCGCGATGGACCAACCATGAGAGCGAAAGCGATCTTGCGGCCGGGATCCAACTCCACGACTTCCACCACGGTCTTCCATGATCTCTTGCCGTTCGAATTCTGGCCCTTGAATCGCGCGCCGACCGTGGGGCCGGTGGCTCCGTTCAACCACTCGCCGCCCTGGTTCTCCGGCGACCATTCACCCATCCGCGGGAGGTCCGAGACCATGGCCCAGATGCGCTCCGGGGGCGCGGCGACCTCACGCGTGACCACCACTGCTTCACCTTTCGCGGAGCGCACCATCAGGAGGGTCCGTCGAACATACCGCCGTAGTCCCGGCGAAGAACATCGTTGTTCTCACCTTCGTAGCGGGCGATCTCGTTGCGGCCCACCACGTGCCAATGCACTTCGTCCGGCCCGTCGGCCAACCGCAGGGTGCGTTGACTGGCGTACATCCGTGCCAGAGGTGTCCACTGCGACACACCGGTGGCGCCGTGTACCTGGATGGCCTCGTCGATGATCTTGCAGACCCTCTCGGGCACCATGGCCTTCACTGCACTCACCCAGATACGCGCTTCGGCATTGCCCATGGTGTCCATGGCTTTGGCGGCGCGCAGCACCATCAATCGACAGGCCTCCAATTCGATGCGGGCCTTGGCGATGACTTCCGGATTCTTGCCCAACCGCGCGATGGGTTTGCCGAAGGCATCACGGCTCAGACCGCGACGGACCATGAGTTCCAAGGCCCGCTCACCGGCGCCGATGGAGCGCATGCAGTGATGAATACGACCCGGTCCGAGACGGACCTGGGAGATCTCGAAACCCCGGCCCTCGCCGAGCAGCATGTTCGACGATGGCACGCGCACATCGTTGAAACGCATGTGCATGTGCCCATGAGGTGCGTCGTCTTCCCCGAAGACTTCCATCGGTCCGATGATCTCCACCCCTGGGGTGTCCACCGGAACCAGGATCTGCGAATGACGACGATGCGCCGGCCCATCAGGATTGGTGAGGAGCATGCAAATCATGATCTTGCAGCGCGGATCACCGAGCCCCGAGATGTAGTACTTCTCGCCGTTGATCAGCCATTCATCTCCGTCGAGTACGGCGCGGCACTGGAGGTTCTTGGCGTCCGATGAGGCCACATCGGGTTCGGTCATGGCGTAGGCCGAGCGGATCTCGCCGGCCAGCAAGGGCTCCAGCCACTGCTTCTTCTGCTCGGGAGTTCCCACGCGCTCCAACACTTCCATGTTGCCGGTGTCGGGAGCGCTGCAGTTCATGGTCTCGGAGGCAATGGGATTCTTGCCCAACTCCACGGCGATGTACGCATAGTCCAGGTTGGACAGGCCTTCGCCGGTCTCGGCGTTCGGCAAGAAGAAGTTCCAGAGACCGCGGGCCTTGGCCTTGGCCTTCAATTCGTCCAGGAGCTCCAGTTGGCCCTTGCCGTACGACCAGCGATCGACGCGACCTTCGCCGAGGCGGTAGTACTCGGCGGTGACCGGCTCCACTTCTTCGGCGATGAACTTCACCACCGCTTCGTAGAGGGGCACGGCCTTGGCCGACATGGCCAGGTTCATCGCATCATCGGTGGCGATTCCAGAGTGCATTCCAGGCTTGGGCATGCCCCAAACCTACTCCTCGTGCCTCCAATAGAAGGATTTCCTCCTTCCGAGGGTGGAGGACCGTCATCACGGCCGAGGAATTCAGGGTCCCCAGGAAGCATCCACCATGGGAATGACATTCTGCTCGAGCCTGGCAAGATGGTTCCATGTCCTCGCACCCCCCGCGTCGGCAGGGTCATCTGGAAGTGCTCGAATCCGAGTCGATTCACATCATCAGGGAGGCCGTAGCCGAGTCCAGGAGACCGGTGATGCTCTACTCCATCGGCAAGGACAGTTCGGTCATGCTGCACCTGGCTCTCAAGGCATTCGCACCTGGACCAATTCCGTTTCCTCTTCTCCATGTCGACACCACGTGGAAATTCCAGGCGATGTACGCGTTTCGCCAGGCGACTGCAGAACGGTACGGGGTGGAGATCATTCGTCATGTGAACCAGGACTGCGTCGATCGCGAGATCAATCCGTTCGACCATGGGTCGTCGATGCACACCGATCTCTGGAAAACCGAGGGTCTCAAGCAGGCCTTGGATCTCCACGGATTCGACCTCGCGTTCGGGGGTGCCCGCCGCGACGAAGAGAAGAGCCGCTCGAAGGAGCGGATCTTCTCCATCCGATCGGCCGGGCACCGGTGGGATCCCCGGGCGCAACGACCCGAGCTCTGGCATCTCTACAACGCCCGACACGCACCAGGAGAGTCGGTCCGGGTCTTCCCATTGTCGAATTGGACCGAACTCGACGTATGGGAGTACATCCGCGCCGAGGGCATCCCCGTGGTGTCGCTCTATTTCGCAGCCGAGCGCCCGGTCGTCGAGCGCTCCAACACCTGGATCATGGTGGATGACCCTCGCATGCGCTTGGCGCCCGGAGAGGAGCCGCAGACGCGCCGAGTTCGCTTTCGCACCCTGGGCTGCTATCCGCTAACGGGAGCCGTCGAATCCGCAGCCGACACACTCGATGGGATCATCGACGAGCTTCGAGCCAGTGAATTCAGTGAACGCCAAGGACGTCTGATCGACCACGACGGAGCGGGCTCGATGGAGAAGAAGAAGCAGGATGGCTATTTCTGATCTTCGCCGATCCGATTTTCTGCGCCTCATCACGTGCGGAAGCGTGGATGATGGAAAGTCGACGTTGATCGGTCGGCTGCTCTACGAGCAACGGGCCGTCGCCCGCGATCAGATTGCGGTTCTACACGAGGAGTCGCTCCGCTATGGCACCAGCGGAGACCAAGTCGATGTGGCGCTCTTGCTGGACGGGTTGGAGGCCGAGAGGGAACAGGGCATCACGATCGATGTGGCGTATCGCCACTTCGGCACTGCCACGAGACGCTTCCTCCTGGCCGACACTCCTGGGCATGAGCAGTACACCCGCAACATGGTCACCGGTGCCTCCACTGCTGATGTGGCCGTCGTTCTCGTGGACGCCCGCAAGGGCCTTCTTCGCCAAACACGCCGGCATGCTCTGATCGTCTCGCTCCTGGGTGTGCGTACGGTCATCGTGGCCGTCAACAAGATGGACTTGGTCGCCTCGTCACAGACGACCTTCGACACGATTGGGGAGGCCTTTGCGCTGTGGGCTCGTGAATTGGGGATCACGACGGTGAGGACGATTCCCATCAGCGCCCTCCACGGGGACAATGTCGTGTCTCGATCCGATTCGGCTTCGTGGTATGCGGGCCCGACCATTCTCGAAGCCCTGGAGACCGTGCCCCTCCGCCACGACGTGGATCTCGAGGCCTTCCGCTTTCCAGTTCAATGGGTCAATCGCCCCCATGAATCCTTCCGCGGCTACTGCGGAACCGTCGCTGCCGGTGTCGCCAGAGTGGGGGCAGAGATCGTCGTCCAACCGTCGCAACAACGAACCACCATCGCCGAGATCTTCGGCGCCAACGGTTCCGTGGGTGAAGTGTCGGCTGGTGATGCCGCCACGATCATGCTCGCCGATGAGATCGATGTCGCACGTGGAGATCTGCTGTCCGACGCCACATCACCCGCGGAGATCGCCAATGTCTTTCAGGCCACCATCATCTGGATGCACCAGGAAACCCTGCTCCCGGGGCGGACATACCTGGTCAAACTCGGCACCCGAACCGTCGCCGCAACCTTTCATCGACCCAAATACAAAATCGATCCGGAGACATTGGAACACCTCGCAGCCGACACCCTGGAAGTGAACGACATCGGTGTCGGCACGTTCACCACCGCGGAACCACTGTGGTTCGAGCCGTATCGACGAAATCGAACCATGGGTGGATTCATCGTGATCGACCGCTACTCCAACGCCACATTGGGCGCGGGAATGATCCACCACGCCATGCACCGCTCACACAATGTTCGACGACAGGTGCTGAACGTCAATAAGCAAGCGCGTCAGCGCCAATCCGGACATCGATCGGGCATCATCTGGTTGACCGGCCTGTCGGGATCCGGCAAGACCACCATCGGCAATCTGCTCGAGACGTCTCTTCACGACCTGGG
>JBMTPW010000063.1:0-8933 GCA_049444115.1 Ilumatobacteraceae bacterium
GTGACCGGGAACGAAGGGGAACGACACCCAGTCGTCGAAGTAGGTGGAGGCGTGCCCTTCGACCAGGGCCAGATCGCTACCGCAGATCCCGGTGAGACGCGGTCGGATGCGCGACCATCCCGGTGCGTTCGGCAGCGAGGGTGGATCCTTCTTCACCAATGACAGCGGTCCGATCGAAGCCGCTCCAGCGGTGCTGATGGGGCTCACGAGTCGGGCCATGGCGAACTTGCCAACTTTGCGGGAGATCTCGAGGGACTTCATCACCAGGCCCTCGAGGATCGTGAACTGCTGAACCGTCTCTGCTCGCGCTCCGACATCGACGGGCCGATCGGCAACCGCGGCCGAGGACCGCCTGATGCCTTCTGCCAGTTTTCGACGAGCCAGCCGCGCTTGCGGGCGATCGCCGCCAAACGAGTTTCCGGATTCACCGCCACGGGAAAGCCCACGGCTTCGAGCATGGGCAGATCGCTGGACGAGTCCGCGTAGGCGATGGATTCCTCCAGTCGCAAACCTTCGGCTCGGCAGTAGTCGGACAGGATCTGGGCCCTGGTCTCGCCAGTCGGGGGAACCCGGGACAATTCGCCCGAGTAGGTCCCGTCGGGTCGGACGGTCATCTCGGCGGCGATGATCTCGTCGAACAGGGGTCTCAGCCCCTCGACGGCGAAGCTCATCGCGCCGGTGATGAGAACCGTGCGATGCCCAAGGGCGCGATGCTCCCGAACCCGGCGCAATCCAGCAGGGAAGCTCTTGGTCATGATCAGTTGCGCCAGCAACTCCTTGGCGTCGACGTCGATCTGTTCGACCGGGGCATCCTCGTAGCGACGGTAGAAGTGACGCAGGAAGTCCGAACGATCGCGCCGATCCATGGCCAGCAGCGACGGCGCTTCGCGCAGTGTGCGAAGGACGTAGCGCATCCGTTCGGGAGTGTTCAGGCGACGGGTGGCGAGCCACGAGTAGCTCTCCACGACGTTGCTGGCGATCAAGGTGTTCTCCAGATCGAAAGCGGCCACATGTCGCTGCGGATCGAGAATCTGTCGGCGGATCCGTTCGTTGCGGTCGACGGTGGTCTTGCCCGGAGCGGTCTTCACCCGGCTGTGCCGCACGATGGAGGGCAAGTGAATGGTGGAGATGTACTGCGGCCAATCCACCACGCGCGGGTCCAGACAGAAGGCCCGTCGGTCGCTCTCGTCGAGTCGCTCGTGGATTCCGAGCAGATTGTCGACGCGATAGATGGCCTCGCACTCGGTGTAGAGCCCGTACAACTGCACGTATTCGAGAGCCCGTTCCACATCGTTGCGGCGATCCTCGAGGCGAGCCGACCAGGCGGCCTGGGTGCCCCGGAGTGGAAGAGTCTGGAGAGCGCGTTCGGCTCGGGTGATGAGGGTCTGGGCGCGGGTGAGTTGCTTTTCCACCCGTCCCCGTCCCGGGAAGTTCCAATCAGCGACCACGATGGGCTGACCATGGGAGTCGTAGACCGGATGCTCGGTGAACCAGTCGCGGACGTTGTCCACCAGTGTCCGGTACTTCAATGGATTCACCGATCCCGACGCCACATGGGTGATGGCGGGAGCGTCGGTCGGTCCGAGGGCGGCCACGGCGATGATGGTTGCCACCACCAGATCGACGGGAATCACGTCGACCGTTCCCTCGGGAACGCCGGGAAACTCGTTCAAGAGACCGCGGGCGTAGGAGATGATGACTGGCTCGGCCATTCGAAAGCCGCGGATCCAACCCGGAAAGGGCTCGGCAAGGGCGGATTCGATGATGGAGGGTCGCACGATGCTCACCGGCACCGCACCCTTGGTTTCGGTGAGGGCTTGTTCGCCAAGAGCTTTGGTGAAGGCGTATGCGTCCGGCCACCCGACGCTGGCCGCGCGTGCACGTCCGGCTCGAACCAGTTGGTCCTTGACCCACCGTTCACGTATCTGTTCGGTCTTCTCGGCGAGTGCCGGAGCGCCGGCGGCACCGAGTTCTTGTCGAGCTTCGTCCCGGAATCGAGTCAGCACCTCCGGTGTACGGCTGGCGGCTTCGCTGTCACCGCGCAAGCGCCGGGCTGCAGCGACCTCGCGGCGCCAGTCGAGTCCGATGTCGAAGGGTCCATCGCTCACCAACTCTTCCGGGGCATGGCCGCGACGATTGCCAGCGACGTAACACGTGCTGACGGCGACGAGATGTGGGAACTCTCCCGAACTCCTCGGACCGATCGACTGCACCAGTTGGGCGATTCGCGTCGGTCCGAGGAGGTTGACCTCGACGGCACTGTCGAGTGGTGAATCGAACGAGACGCTCGCCGCTGAATGGATGATCACGTCGCAGGAGGCGAAGAGAGCGGCATCCTCTGGCGACAGACCAAGTCCGTCGGTCCCGACGTCTCCGGCTACGACGGTGATACGAGCGTTCATCTCGGCATCGAAGCGCTCGCCCAGAAGGGATCGGAGACGATCGAAGGCGTCGTTCTTCAAGATCTCACGCCGCAGGCGTTCGCGGGCCGGAGTACGACGGCCGTTGCGAATGAGGAACACGACCTGGCAATCCGGAACGGAGAAGAGCAGTCGCTCGACGAGTGCCGTGCCGACGAAACCGGTGGTTCCGGTGATGGCTATCCGCTTGCCCCTGAGTGCGTCGACGATCACCGCAGTGTTCTAGCACAGCTCTCTACCAATTGGTAGAGAAAATCGTGGGCGGGCTGTTTCTCCTGCTAGGAATGGTTCATGGCCGGGCCGAAGGCGCGGGGAGACACCCGCGGACGGATCCTCGAGAGTGCCACGTTGCTCTTTGGGATTCGTGGTTTCGACGCCGTGAGCCTGGATCAGATCGCCGCCGAGGTGGGGGTGGCCAAACAGACCCTGCTCTATTGGTTCCCCTCGCGCGAGGAGCTGCTTCAGGAGGTGCTGGCGGGTGCCGCGGCCGAACTCGTCGTGATCATCGAAGCCGCCATTCGATCGGCATCCGATGATCCGCTCGAACGCATCGACGCCGTGATTCGGGCGGTCTTTCGTCCGGCTGTCAGACGACCATCCTTGCTCGGCTTGCTCCGTGAGATCGGGAGACTTCCACCCGATACTGCCGAGGCCCTGACGGTGCACTTGCAACCGCTCGTGGATCGTGCGGTGAGTTGGATGGAGGCCGAGATGATGGCTGGTCGTCTACGTCGCGGTGACCCGAAGATGGTCGTGGCCCTGGTGTACTCCACTGTGGTGGGTGTGGCCACCGAACCGGAAGCGCTGCGGGCGGTGCGTTGGACGGGCGATCTCGTCGGTCTGCGTCGACTGCGATCCGAGATGACTGCGTTCATCCGCTCCGCTCTTCGCCCCTGACGACTCTCCGAAGCACTCCAAGCGACGGCATCCCGTCATCGCTCAGCGCGACGTATTGCGACGTTGCAGTTGGTGGCGTTCCAGAGCGAATGCGATCAATCGATCGATGAGCCGCGAATAGGAGACACCGGTCGCTTCCCAGAGTTTCGGATACATCGAGATCGGCGTGAATCCGGGCATGGTGTTCATCTCGTTGCAGAGGAACCCGCGACCGTTCTCTTCGTAGAAGAAATCCACACGTGCCAATCCGGAGCCGCGCAACGTACCGAAGACCCGGAGTGCCAAGTCCCGCACCGTCCGGGAGGCGTCATCGGAGAGCGGTGCCGGAACGAGCAGTCGTGCACCGCTCGTGACGTACTTGTCCTCGTAGTCGTAGAACTCCTTGGCCGGCACGATTTCGCCGGCAACACTCGCCTCGGGCGCGTCATTGCCGAGCACTGCAACTTCGATTTCGCGTCCGTTCACCGCTTCCTCGATGAGGATCCAGCGGTCGTAGTCGAGAGCGAGTCGCACGGCTCGCTCGACCTCCTCGAGAGTGCGCGCCTTCGAGACTCCGATCGATGAACCCATGTTGGCCGGCTTCACGAAAACCGGCAGACCGAGAGCAGTCACGGCTTCGGCCACCGACTCGGGCGAGACATCCTTGTCCTGGAGTGCTCGGTATCGGGGTTGTGGGATGTCCGCAGCGGACAGCACGGCTTTGGCAATGGCCTTGTCCATCGAAACGGCCGAACCGAGAACCCCGGAGCCGACATAGGGCAGATCGGCCAGTTCGATGAGCCCTTGCACTGTTCCGTCCTCGCCCTGTGGACCATGCAACAAGGGGAGAATGACCACTGGGAGACCTGCGGCGGACGTGGCGGCGAGAACCGAGGATGCCGCAACCTCCGGACCCTCGGCCGAGAGGGTTTCGGGAAGAGTCGTTCCGAGGGCGTTCATCGCCGATTCGGCCAGATGCCACGTGCCGGAGCGATCGATGCCGATGACGGTCACGGTGTAGCGGTCGAGGTCGAGCGCCCGCAGGACGTGCGCGGCCGTGACGCAACTGACGTCGTGTTCGGCGGACCGACCTCCGAAGAGCACCACCACGTGGATTGCGTCGCCGGTCTCGACCGGGCCGAGGGTGCGGTCCCCGAGGGGGTTCCGACCGGTGGCTTTCTCCTGCACGAGGGCACCATATCGGTCCGCCTCCGGTCGAACCGGTCACTTCCGTGCCCGACGCGAGAACTACGCTCGACCGATATGGAGGAACGAACCATCACCGAGGCACCTTTCGGTTCGGATCCCGGATTTCTCACCCATCACGCGCTGCGGATCAAGGGATTCGCCCGGACCGAAATGTTGGCCGACATGATCGCCCTCGAGGCCTCGCTGGTCGGGGCCACGCTGAGTGGGCTCGCCGATCGAGGAATGGCGGTCTTTCGCGAGGCCCGTGAACTGTGGCAGCTCACACCGGAGGGACGCCAGGCGCACCTCGCTGCTCTTGCCGAGGACGTGGCGAATTTCGATCTGGGAGCCCTGAGGCCCCACTATCACTCCTTCCTGGGTATCAATGATTCGTTCAAGACTTTGTGCGGCGACTGGCAACTGCGCGATGGGCAGCCCAACGACCACAGCGACCATGCCTACGACCACGCAGTGATCGATCGGCTCCATCGACTGCGTGAGGCCGCCGAGCCGGTGGTGACGTCGATGGCTTCGATCGTGCCGAGGCTCCGCCCGTACGTGCGCAGGTTGGAAGGTGCGGCCGCTGACGTGGCTGCTGGAGCGCACAACATGTTCACCGGAGTGATGTGCGGTTCGTTCCACGACATCTGGATGGAACTGCACGAGGACCTCATCTTGACTCAGGGCATCGATCGATCAGCCGAGGGATCGTTTTGACGGCGCGTTTCGGCCGGGTCGTGACCGCGATGGTCACACCTTTCGACGCCGCCGGTGAACTCGATCTGGACGGAGCCCAGCGTTTGGCGCGTTGGCTCCAGGACAACGGAAACGACGGCTTGGTGGTGGCGGGAACCACTGGGGAGGCTCCGGTTCTCACCGACCGTGAGCGGCTCGACCTGTTCGCCGCGGTCGCAGAGGCGGTGACCATTCCGGTGATCGCCGGAACCGGTACCAACGACACCAATCACTCCGTTCACATGTCGCGCGAGGCCTCCAAACTCGGAGTTGCCGGACTCCTGGTGGTGGCGCCGTACTACAACCGTCCGCCACAAGAAGGTATCTACGGTCACGTGCGGGCCGTTGCCGAATCCTCGCCCTTGCCGATCGTGGTCTACGACATTCCGGTCCGCACCGGTCGGAAGATCTCTTCGTCCACGTTGCTCCGACTGGCCCGGGATGTGCCCACGGTGGTGGGACTGAAGGATGCCGCCGGCAATCCCGGAGAGACCGCGCAGGTGATCGCCAACGCTCCCGAAGGATTCGAGGTCTACAGCGGCGACGACGGATTGACTCTGCCCCTTCTCGCGGTGGGCGCAGTCGGCGTCATCGGGGTGGCCACGCACTGGTCGGCGCCCGACCACCAGGTCATGTTCGATCATTGGGAGGCCGGACGCACCGCCGCGGCCCGGCGCGTGAATCAGATCCTGCTCCCCAGTTTCGCCTACGAGACCGGAGACGATTCGCCGAACCCCATTCCGAGCAAGGTGATGATGAACCAGCTCGGCCTGTCGGTCGGGGAATGCCGGTTGCCCATGGGTCCGCCGCCAGCTTTCGTCGCCGAAAGAGCGCGCCAGGTGTGGGCGGATCTCGAAACGGCGCGTGCCGGCGGACTTCGATGAACGTTTCCCCGGACGCAGTCGGCACCGTCCGCATCGCGTTTCTCGGAGGTCTCGGCGAGATCGGTCGCAATTGCATGGTCGTGGAGCAGGAAGAGAAGTTGCTGCTGCTGGATTGCGGTCTGATGTTCCCGGATGCCGACATGCACGGCATCGATCTGGTTCTCCCCGATTTCACCTGGTTACGGGAGAACGCCGATCGAGTCGTTGGATGCGTGGCCACTCATGGGCATGAAGACCATGTCGGCGGTCTGCAGTACTTGTTGCGCGATCTCAGCTTTCCCATCTTCGGGTCGGCGGTGACGCTCGGACTGGCTCGGAATCGCATCGAGGAAGCCGGACTCCTGGACCGCACCGATTTGGTGGTGGTGACCGATGGCGAGCGGCGAAGAATCGGTCCCTTCGACGTCGAGTTCATCCCGGTGACGCATTCGGTGCCCCATGCGTTCGCCGTGGCGCTGCACACTCCGCAGGGGGTCGTACTCCATTCCGGTGACTTCAAACTCGATCTCACTCCGGTGGATGGACGCCGCACGGATCTGGCGCGGATCGGAGCCCTGTCCTCGAATGGCGGGATCCGTCTGCTCCTGTGCGACTCGACCAATGCCGAGGAGCGCGGCTACTCGCCGAGCGAAACCTCGATCGCTGGAGTCCTGCGAAGTCTCTTTCGTCAACATCGTGAACAACGGATCATCACTGCCAGTTTCGCGAGCCACATCCATCGGATTCAACAGATCGTCGACGCCGCCGTCGAAGAGGGTCGCAAGGTGGTGACCATGGGCCGCTCGATGCAGAAGAACGTTCGCATGGCCCGCGACCTCGGAGTGCTCACGGTTCCGGAAGGCACTCTGGTGGACATCGAAGATGCCAATGACCACCCGCCCCACAAGATCTGCATCATCTCCACCGGTAGCCAGGGCGAACCGATGTCGGCACTGTCACTGATGGCCCGTGGAGACAGCAAGTGGCTGAAGGTCGGAGAGCAGGACGTGGTCATTCTTTCCAGCAACGCCATCCCTGGCAACGAGACGAATGTCTCCCGAGTGATCGACGGTCTGCTCCGCCTCGGTGCCGAGGTGGTGCATTCCGGAATCGCCGATGTGCACGCCACCGGCCATGCCCAGGCCGATGAATTGAAGACGTATCTGTCCATCGTGCGACCGGAGTGGTACGTGCCGATCCACGGCGAGTACCGACATCTCGTGGCCAATTCCCGGTTGGGTGTGGCGATGGGGGTGAAGAAGCAGAACGTGATCCTGTGCGAGGACGGGGACGTCATCGAATTGAGCCATGAGGGACTCGACGTCGTCGGCCGTGTGCCGGCCGGATACCTCTACGTGGACGGAATCGTTGGCGACGTCGGCCAAGGCGTCCTGCGGGATCGTCGTGTCCTGGCCGAAGAGGGTGTGGTCGTGGTCGTGGTCACGGTGGACCTCGAAAGTCGCAAGGTGATCACCGGACCCGAGATCATCACCCGCGGGTGGGTCTACGCTCCGGAGGCCGAGGATCTCCTGGACGAAGCCTGTGATGCAGTGTCGGCAGCCGTGGAGAAGGCACTGGCCGATGGCGTGCGCGATCCCGAGAGTTTGGAAAAGGATGTTCGCCGAGCCGCAGGAAAGTTCGTCAACGAACGCACCAAGCGACGGCCGATGATCGTTCCCGTCGTGATGGAGACATGATCGGGAGAGTCGCTGTCGCCGCAGCCCTGTTGGCAACGCTCGGGGGTTGTGGCGGTGACGCGGAATCAGACCCCTTGGGGATCGGCCTCATCGCCCCGGCCATCGAGGCGGTCCGGGAGGAGATCGGAAGGGACCCTCGATTCTTCGAAATCAACAGCACTTCGGACGGGGTCACTCTCTTTCTCCAGGACCCCGATACAACCACCGATGGCGGCGCAGGTGTGAGACAAGTGCGATTCACCTCCGAGAACGGACTGGTGGTCGCCGAAGACGTGATGCCGGCCTCGGGAGCCGCATTCGGAGTGCCGGACTGGGTGGTGTCGCCCGAAGAGTTGACCGCAGAGGTGTTCGCCGAACTCCCACGATCCGAACCCTTGATGTTCGTGATGACCGCATCGGTCGATGAGGCATCGTCGACGACCGGTGACATCGTGCTGCGAGTCCTCATGGAGTCGGAGATGGGTGGGCGCCTGGCGGTCTTCGTCGATCGCGACGGAAGGATCCTGGGTACCGACGTCATCGAGTGACGTCCTGGCGAACGGGCAATGACCGAACACCTGCGCGTCGCGTTGCTAGCGTTCGCCCTGATGTCTCGCTCGAAAGTCCCGTCCAAGCAACCGGCGAATTCCCGGACTCGAGCTGCGTCCAAGGACGTACGGAGCAAGGAATCGACTGGCAGGACCGTGGCGACGAAGGACTCCCAGGTCAAGGGGAAGGCGACGCGTGATGTCGGCAGTTCCCCGGACAAGGGCCCCGGTGAGATTCGACGTGCAGTGACCGGAAGAGAGCACGAGTTCTGGGCCATCGTCTTCATCGCCAGCGGAATCCTGGTCGGACTGGCGGTGTACGCGCGTTTGGCCGGTCCTGTTGGCCGGGGCGTCGATGCGACTCTCGGTGCCGCCATCGGGCTCGGGCGATTCGCCCTTCCGGTCATCCTGGTGGCCATCGGAATCTCCTTGTTGCGCGGTGACCATCCCGTGGGTCGTACCCGTTTGACCATCGGCTGGGCCGGAGTGCTACTTGCAACACTCGGTTTCCTGCACGTCGTGCGTGGACCGCGTGCCTACACCGGTATCGATGACCTCGGTGCTGCCGGCGGATGGCTGGGTGCCGCAGGGGGTGAAACCTTGCAAACCCTGCTGGGTCCGATCGGG
>JBMTPW010000064.1:0-8671 GCA_049444115.1 Ilumatobacteraceae bacterium
CGATGACCTTCTCCAAAGTGTCGAAGCCGATGATCCGCCCGACAGCCACCCCAGCTGCTTCTTCCAAGTGCCGGCGCAACGCCGTCCAGCCCCGCACCGGGCTGGTGGCAGTGGACGAGGTCTGGGCGCTCAGGCCCAGTTCCTCCACCATCATCTTGATACGCAGACAATGGAACGGATCGCTCACCAGGACCAGCCGCGCCAGGCCGCGCTCGTTGGCGAGAGCCGCCACATTTCCCAGCGACTCCCACGACGACGACCCGGTGTTCTCCGACAAGATGGACGAGGCCGGTACACCTCGTTCGATCAGATAATTCGCCGAGGATTCGGCTTCGGTGAAGCGGTCGCCCGGCTGATTCCCGCCGGTGACGATGATCGTCGGCGCCACGCCGAACTGCCAGAGGCCGAGAGCGTGATCCAAGCGGGCCTGCAATTGCGGCGATGGTCGCCCGTCGTATTGCGCAGCTCCCATGACCACGATGGCATCGGCGGGTTGCACGGTTCGGTGTCGCCCGGTGTCCCACACCTGCGCCACGGTGATCGCGAAATACGCCGAGCCGGCGAGAGCAACCACGCCCAACACCCCAACAATCCGTGACCAACCACCCCGGCGCCACCAACGCGGGGCCTGCAGGAAACGACGGCGAACGACGGTGAAGACCGTGCCACCCACCGGTGTGTCGTCACGCATGTCGTTCACGAATTGGACAAGCGCTCCACTGCGGCGCGCAGCCGCTCCACCACCACGGCACGACCCAGGATCTCGAGCGCCTCGAAGAGGGGTGGGCCCACCGTGCGACCGGTGACGGCCACGCGTACCGGCGCTTGAGCTTTGCCCAATTTCAATCCTCGGGCCACTCCGATCTCTTCGACCACCGTCTTCAGGGTCTCATGATCCCAGGACTCCAGGCCGGTGAACGCGTCGATGGTGGCCTGCAGCATGCCGCTGGCATCGCTGTTTCCCGGAAAGGTCTTGGCCCAGGAGGCCTCATCGATCCGTGGTGCTCCCAGGAACAAGAAGTCCACCAACTCCACGATCTCGGCCAACACGACGAGCCGGGTCTGCGCCAAGGGCGCAATGGCCCGAAAGACCGCGGCATCGAATTGATCGGCCCGCCACGGCACGTCGTCTCCCCGCAGAAACGGTTCGCAAGCGGCGATGAAGGCATCCAGATCGAGGGCACGAATGTATTCGCCGTTGAATGCTGCCAATTTCTTCAGATCGAAGAAGGCCGGCGAATGGCTCACGTCTTCCAAACGGAACTCGTCCTGAATCTGCGACCACGGCACGATTTCGGTCTCTCCTCGCGGCGCCCACCCGAGGGTCATCAAGTAGTTCACCATGGCAGTCGCCAGATAGCCCTCGTCCTTGAACTGCTCGAGGGCCACCTTGTCGCGTCGCTTCGACAGTTTCTTCCGCTGCTCGTTCACCAACACCGGCACATGGGCCCAGATCGGCGGAGCATGGCCGAGGGCTTCCCAGAGCATCTGTTGTTTGGGCGTGTTCGGCAGATGTTCCTCGGCGCGCACCACATTGGTGACGCGCATGGCGATGTCGTCCACCACATTGGCCAGAAGGAACATCGGCGACCCGTTGCCGCGCAACAGCACGAAGTCCTCGATGGTGTCGTTGTCGAATTCAACGTCGCCGCGCACCAGATCGCGTACGACGGTGCGGCCAGCGGGAACCCGAAAGCGCAAGACCCGACCGGGACCAGGGCCGAGACCGCGGTCGCGGGAATAGCCGTCGTAACCGGGACGACCGGTGGCTTTCGAGCGTTCCTGGATCTGTTCGGTGGTGAGATCGCAGTAATAGGCGTGTCCGGCGGAATGCAGGCGTTCGGCGGCCTCGATGTGGGCGGTCGCGTAGCTGCTCTGAAAATAGGGTCCCTCGAAGGTGGGATCGTCGGACCGAATGCCGATCCAGGCCAAGGCATCGATGATTCCCTGCGTCCACTCCGGCTGGTTACGGGCCTCGTCGGTGTCTTCGATCCGCAGAACGAAGGTGCCGCCCGATTTCTTGGCCAGCGCCCAGTTGTACAGGGCGGTTCGCGCCCCTCCCACGTGGAAGAACCCGGTCGGCGAAGGCGCAAAGCGGTAACGAGGGACCGGGACATCAGTCATGCGGATCTCACGCTAGTCCTCGGTATCTGGACCACTAGCGTCACTGACATGAGTCGCCACACCTTCATCTCCACCAAAGAACAGCATCCTGGTCATCGCTCGGTTGCAGGAGGTCTGGCGCGTGCCGCGGTGTTCGGCATCAGCGATGGATTGGTCTCGAACGTGTCATTGGTGATCGGTTTCGCCAGCAGTGGCGTGGAGTCGTCGGTGGTCCGCCTGGCCGGAATCGCCGGGGCCATCGCCGGAGCCGCCAGCATGGCCGCCGGTGAGTGGGTATCGGTGTCGGCGCAGAACGAGTTGATCACGCGCGAACTCGAAATCGAGAAGCGCGAATTGCACGTCAATACTGCGGCCGAGACGCACGAGTTGGCCAAGATCTACGAAAGCCACGGCATCGAACCGGCGCGCGCGGCCTTGGCTGCAGCCGACGTGATGCGCAAACCCGAGGTGGCCCTCGGTGTGCACGCCCGCGAGGAACTGGGTGTGGATCCCGGCGTGCTGCCTTCGGCCATGGGTGCGGCGCTGCTCTCTCTGGTCTGTTTCCTCTTCGGCGCCTTGGTGCCGGTGGTGCCCTGGTACATCGGTTCGGGTGGAGCAGCACAAATCGCGTCGGTGCTCATCGGTGTGGGCTTCGCCGGCATCGTGGGCGCGCTCATCGGTCGCGGCGCAGAACGCAATGTGCCGCTGAGCGCGTTGCGTCAGGTGCTCATCCTGCTCGGCGCCTGTGGAGTGACGTACCTCATCGGCCAACTCTTCGACGTCTCGGTGGCCTGACCATGAATCAGCGGAACGTTCTGGGCGAAGAGTTGAAACCCTGTTCGTTGGACCCGATGACCGGCTATTACCGCACCGGCTGTTGCGAGTCGCGCGGCGATGATCCGGGGATGCACGTGGTCTGCGCAGTGATGACCACCGAATTCCTGGCGTTCAGCCAGGCGCGCGGCAACGACCTCAGCACGCCCCGTCCCGAGTACGGCTTTCCGGGACTCCGGGCCGGTGACCAATGGTGCCTGTGTGCCTCACGCTGGCAGGAGGCCTTCGAGGCCGGGAAGGCGCCACAGGTCATCCTGCAGAGCACCCACGTTTCGGCCCTCGAATTCTGTGATCTGGCCGATCTGCGGGCCCACGCCATCGGCTAGTCCTCGACCGCCGCCTCAGCGATCACTCCCGACACCCGATGCGTTCGGGACAATTGTCCTCCTGCTCCCCGAGGTCCAGGGGCAATGTCATTTCTATAGTCACTATCGAACTATGAACTCAGCAAGAACCCCGCGGCGGCGGGCCGATGCTGCCCGCAACGACGAGCTCCTCCTACAGGCTGGACTCGAGTTGCTGCGCGAGAAGGGTCCCGACCGACTGGCTGCACTGGATGTGGCCCGACGAGCCGGATTGACCACCGGGGCCTTGTACGCGCGGTACGAGAACAACGAGGAAATCCTGGTCGGCCTGTGGCAGAAGAGTCTGCGCGAGCCATTGCGGACGTACTTCTCGGACACGGTGCGAATGTCGACCGGCGACGGAAGCACCGACGACCCCATCCGCCACAGTCTCACGGACCCTTCGTCACCGCTCCTCGCGGCCATCAGTCTGCTCATCGCCACGCCGCGGATCACCGAGTTGACCGAAGTGGTGATTCCCGATGTGCAAAGCATGCTTCGGGACCTCGGCGTCACCGACGATTGCGACGATCCTCGGTCCATGCGGATTCTCGGCGCAGTGAGCACCGCGCTTGGTTGTTTGTATTTCGCCGCCGCCGACATGTTGAACATCGGCGACTGGCCACTCATCCGTTCGTGGCTTCGTTTCATCAACACCGACGAATCAGGCCAAACGCCCCTGCCCCTGGAACCGGCGACACTCTCCGATCTGATCGTCGACACCGGTGACGCCGCTCGCGATGCCCTGGTGAACGCTGCGGCCGGAGTGATCGCCCGTAGTGGCCTGGAGCGAGCAACGACTCAACGCGTGGCCCGCGGCGCCAACCTGCCACCGAGCACGCTCTTTTCCGAATACGGAAACCGGCAAGCATTGTTCGCCGACGTCGTCGTCAAGTTGCTTCGTGAGATCTACGAGAAGAACCGGTATCGGATCTTCTTCGATCAGATTTCGACGCCCGCCGATCCCACCGTTCCGCTCAGCGGTTGGGATGATCCACGACTGCAGGCGTTTCGCGACTCGATGGTCACGGGAGTAGCCGCCAACGTGACGGGACTACTCGGCCGTCCGGGCCTCGCCCACCGCCGCATTCGCCTGGAGTTCCACTTGGCAGCCATCCACAACGCCGATGTGCGCAACGAATTGCGACGCGTGGACGACAGTACCAACGGCATGGCCATTCACAATCTGCAGACCACGTTCAATCTTCCCCCCGCAGTTGCCGAACCTGGAACGCGGACCTCGCGCACCATCGCTCAGGGAGCCATGCTTCTCGAAGACGTTTCGCACATGGTGAGCGGACGGGACATCCGCTTCATCAACGGCCCCTTCGCCAACTTCTGCTGTTCGACGGCGCTCGGGATGTCTACAGGGCCGATACCAGCAACGACGAATCACCGGTGATCGCCGGCAGGAGGCCGTTCACTCCCGGGAGCACCTGCTCACAGAAGAAACGAGCCGACCGAATCATGTCCTCGACCCGTTCGGCACCCAGTTCACTGGCCGCTTCCTTGGCGATGACTGCTGATTCGGCCAGCAGATATCCGCCGGTCAAGGTGCTCATGAGGCGGAGATACGGGGTGGCGCCCGAGAGCAGGTCCACCGGGTTCGCGGCGTGAGTGGCCAACCAGATCGTGGCCTCACGGGCCACCTCGAGCGTGGTCAGAAGAGCCGAACGAACGCCGACGAGTTCGGGGTGTTCACCGAGACGATGTCCGAGGGATTCGATCGAATCGAGGTGACGCTTCACCACCTCGCCCCCCTTGAGACCCAGTTTGCGTCCGACCAGATCGATGGCCTGGATGCCGTTGGTTCCTTCGTAGATGGTGGTGATGCGGGCATCGCGATAGTGCTGTGCGACACCGGTCTCCTCGACGAAGCCCATGCCACCATGAATCTGGATCGCCAGACCGGTCAACTCGACTCCCATATCGGTGCCCCATCCCTTGGACAAAGGAGTCAGGAGCGCCGCCAGGTCCGCAGCGGAATCGCGTTCGGCCGCATCGGGATGATTCTTGGCCACGTCCAAACACGCGGCATTCCAATAAGTGAGACGCCGTAGCGCCTCGAGAGTGGTCTTCATGGTCAGCAGCATGCGCTTCACATCGGGATGATCGATGATCGGTGAGGACTCACCGGCCGGAGCTCCAGGAGCCCGTCCCTGACGCCGATCACGGGCGTACTGCAAGGCTTGCTGGTAGGCCCGATCACCAAGGGCCAGACCCTGCAGACCGACCGACAGGCGAGCCTGGTTCATCATGGTGAACATGTACTGCATGCCCCGGTTCTCTTCACCAATCAGGTAACCGATGGCACCGCCGTCGTCTCCGTAGGAGAGTACGCAGGTGGGGCTGGCATGAATACCCAATTTGTGTTCCACCGACACACAGGTGATGTCGTTGCGGCGCTCGGGTCGTCCGTTGGCATCCAGGAGGAACTTCGGCACGATGAAACAGGAAATACCCTTGGTGCCCGGGGGTGCGTCGGGGGTGCGTGCCAGCACCAGATGGATGATGTTCTCGGCCATGTCGTGCTCGCCGAAGGAGATATAGATCTTGGTTCCTGTGATGCGATAACTGCCATCCGCATTGCGGACGGCCCGAGTGCGCACCGCTCCCACATCGCTGCCCGCATCGGGTTCGGTCAGGTTCATCGTGCCCGACCATTCGCCGGTGACCATCTTGGGCAGATAGGTCATCTTTTGTTCCTCGCTGCCGTGATGGGCAATGGCATCGATGGCCCCCTGGGTGAGCAGTGGGCACATGGAGAAGGCCATGTTGGCGGCGGTCATGATTTCCTGAATGGCGATCCCGACCATCCAAGGAAAGCCACCACCACCGAAGCCGGGTTCGAATGGAACCGCACCCCAACCGGCATCCACATAAGCCTGATAGGCCTCGGCGAACCCCGGAGCGGTGGTGACCGAACCATCGGATTCCAAACGCACACCGAAAGAATCTCCGGTCTTGTTCAACGGGGCGACCTTGTCTTCCATGAAACGCGCCGCTTCGGCGAGGAGATCGCGTACCACCGCCGGATCGGCATCGATGAAGCCCGGTAGTTCCAGGATGCGGTCGAGTCCGCAGACTCGATTGAGAACGAAATCGATATCGGCGAGAGGGGCGCGGTAGTCGGTCACGTCGGACAATCTAGATGTGCGAGGCGAAACGTGCTGTGTCGATGCCGTGACTCAGGAGCCGGTCAGCACGCGCCAGTCTGCCGGATAGCGCTGAGCCACCTGCTGCGGTGCGAGACGCAGAGTGCTCTCGGGCACCAGGTCGGCCACCACGCGGCCTTCGGCATAGTGGTGCACGTTGCCGATTCCGGTGAACAACTGAGCTCGCCGCTCCACCAACTCACGCGGCGGATCGGCGTCGAAGAAACCCCACATGGTGAAAGCGATCGTGAGATCGTGGATCACCGGCGCTCGCCCGAAGAGCGATGCTCGACGCAAGGCGATGTTCAGACACCCGCGAACGGCGTCGTCGGCCTCCACGCCCCCCGAGACATACAGTCGCGATTGCAGACGGCGGGCCAGCATGAGTCCGTACCCCTGATCGGGCCCTTGGTAGCCGAGTCGTTCGCCCGCGGGCTGAAGGCCCTCGATGTCACCGGGTCGGTCGTTGGTCCAAGGATCAGGCACCACATCGGGTGACGTGTAAGTGCGCACCTCGTCAAGGATTTCGGTCGGAGCGAATCTGGGTGCAGCCATCGCTTCAGATTAGGCCACTTCGGCGAAGGTCTCCACGTCGGTCAGTCAGCGGCGTGCAGAAGCCCGTACACCAGCGATTCCTCGAGTGCTCTCCACGAGGCTTCGATGATGTTCGAACTGACACCGATGGTCGTCCAGGAGCGCACCCCATCGGTGGCATCGAGCAGCACGCGGGTGACCGCGCCAGTAGCACTGTTGCCGTCGAGAATGCGCACCTTGTAGTCGGTCAAATGGACGCGATCCAACTGCGGGTAGGCCTGGACCACCGCCGCACGCAGAGCCGTGTCGATGGCGTTGACCGGACCGTTGCCCTCGGCAGTGTGCACGTGACGCACCGCAGCACCCTCTGGTCCGACCCACACCTTGACCGTGGCCTCGGTGGTGAACTCGCCCGTGGCGGTCTCGTCGGTGATGACGCGCATGCTCTCCACCCGGAAGTAGTCCTGGTGCCATCCGGCGGCACGGCGCATGAGCAATTCCAGCGAGGCGTCAGCCGCTTCGAAGTGATAGCCCTCATGTTCGAGCCGCTTCAGGTCGTCGATCACCTGATTGACCGCCGGACCATCCATGGTGAGTCCGAGTTCCTCGGCCTTGATGGCGATGGTCGCCCGGCCGGCCATTTCGCTCACCACGAATCGCGTACCGTTGCCGACCAGTTCGGGATCGACGTGCTCATAGGCGTCCATGGCCCGCGCGATCGCACTCACGTGCAGACCGGCCTTGTGGGCGAAAGCTCCTGATCCGACATAGGGGGCTTGCGGATTCATGGGTCGGTTCAGGACTTCGGCCACATGGTGGCTCACCGCCGTGATGCGTTCCAGACGCCCGGCCGGCAAACACTCGTACCCCAACTTCAATTGCAGATTCGGGATCACGGTGGTGAGATTGGTATTGCCGGTCCGCTCACCGAGACCGTTCAATGTTCCCTGCACGTGGCGGGCACCGCTCAACACGGCTGCCATGGAGTTGGCCACGGCGCACCCGGTGTCGTCATGACAGTGGATTCCGATGACGACGTCGTCGCCGACATGATGCTTCACCTGAGCCACGATGTCCTGCACTTCGTGCGGCAAACTGCCGCCGTTGGTATCGCACAGCACCAGATGACTGGCACCCTTCATGACGGCGGCTTCGAGAGCGCGCAAAGCGAATTCCTGGTTCCGTTTGAACCCGTCGAAGAAGTGCTCCATGTCCACGAGCACGCGGCGTCCGTGACCGGAGAGGAACTCCACCGAATCGGCGATCATGGCCACTCCTTCATCGAGAGTGGTCTGCAGCGCATTCAGCACGTGGTAGTCCCAACTCTTGGCCACGATGCACACGGCCGCCGTCTGGGCATCGATGAGGTGACGCAAGGTGGCGTCGTCGTCCACTTTGCCCTTCGGGCGGCGGGTCGAGCCAAATGCCACCAAGGTGCTGGAGCTGAGCTTCAGTTCGGAAGCGGCGCGAGCAAAGAACTCGATGTCCTTCGGATTGGCCCCCGGCCAACCACCTTCGATGAAATGCACGCCGAGAAAGTCCAGTTGCTCGGCGATTCGCAACTTGTCCTCGACGGTGGCCGAAACACCCTCCACCTGCAAGCCGTCACGCAGGGTGGTGTCGAAGACTTCGATCATGGTTGTGGTTGAGGTACTCATCGCATCGTCCTCGCTTCATGTGATTGCTTGTCGAAAGTGATTG
>JBMTPW010000065.1:0-8632 GCA_049444115.1 Ilumatobacteraceae bacterium
TCTCATGGACCTCGGCTGGGCACCCACGTACGACTTGGATCGAGGACTCCGCGACACCTACCGGTGGTTCCTCGAACAGAGCGCCAGTGACATCGGTCTGCGCGGTATCGCGTCGTCCTGACGCGATCAGTTCACCTGACGGTTGCGCCCTTCCCAGTACGGAGCGCGCAACTTGAACTTCTGAAGTTTCCCGGTGGCGGTGCGGGCGAGGGCGTCGCGGAATTCAACCTTCTTCGGACACTTGTATCCGGCCAATTTGGTCTTCACGTAGGCGATGAGGTCGTCCTCGGTGAGCGTCGATCCAGGTGTCTTCACCACGAGGGCGGTGACCAGTTCGCCCCATTTCTCGTCCGGAATGCCGATGACGGCCACCTCGCTCACATCGGGGTGACTGAAGACGGCGTCCTCCACCTCGATGGAGGACACGTTCTCGCCCCCGGAGATGATCACGTCCTTCTTCCGGTCCGAAATCGTGAGATAGGAATCGGCATCGATGTCGCCACCGTCTCCGGTGTGGAACCAGTCCCCACCAGTGGCATCGTCGCTGGCGGTGTGGATGGCATCACGGGTGGCATCGGGCTGATCCCAGTAGCCCTCCATCACCACGTTGCCACGGGCGAGCACCTCTCCTTGAGCCGAGATGCGCAGTTCCACTCCACGCGCCGGGGCCCCGGCTCGCGCCAATTTGGCCGCACGATCGGCGGGACTCAGTGCATCGAATTCGGCGCGGGTGCGGTTCATGGTGAGAAAGGGAGAGGTCTCGGTGAGCCCGTAGAGCTGGACGAACTCCCATCCGAGTTCGGTCTCCATGCGCTCGATGGTGCGCGTCGGCGGGGGCGCGCCGGCCACGACCATCCGCACGCGACCGGCCCCAGGAATCGAACCCGTCCAGGTCGACGCCGCGTCGAGAACCATGTTCACCACCGCAGGGGCGCCACACAACATGGTGACTCCGAACCGATCGATGCGTCGCAAGATTTCGGCCCCGTCCACTTTGCGCAGGATGATGTGCTCCCCACCCATACCGGTGACGGCGTAGACCATGCCCCAGCCGTTGCAATGGAATTGGGGAAGCGTGTGCAGATACACATCGCGATCGCTCACTCCCATCTGCCATCCGAATGTGGCGGCATTGATCCAGAGATTGCGATGGGTCAATTGCACACCCTTTGGTCGAGCCGTCGTGCCACTGGTGTAGTTGATGGTGGCGGTGGCGTTCTCGTCCGGCACCCATGGACGAGGTTCCCGGGAATCGTTCATGAGAACCCGATCGGATTCGGTGCCGATGACGAATCGATGCTCGCAGCGCACACCGGCCAGGGCCTCGTCCAATTCCGGATCGACGAGGAGGACTCGAGCGCCACTGTGCTCCACGATGTACTGAACTTCTTCGGCCACGAGCCGGAAGTTGATCGGGACCAGGATGCGGCCCGATCCGGAGACCCCGAAGAAGCTCGTGAGCAGCCGTGCCGAATTGTGCGACACCATGGCCACACGCTCACCGGCACCGATTCCCAGGTCGTCCAAGCCGGCTGCGAGCGCTCGGGCGCGACGGGCCATCTCGCGATAGGTGATCGTTCCCCACGAAGCTGCCGGCTGATCGGGTTCGTCCACCACGGCAACTCGATCGGGGTAGAGCAGTTCGGCGCGACGGATGTGATCGACGATGGTCAAGGGCACGTGCATGTCGCCAATGTAGACAGTGCGCCCCTCCGATCGAGACCCGATCCTCGGATTCGGATCACCGGGTTCGTTTCATCGCATCACCGAGGGGTTGAGCGCCACACGGGCTACCCTGACCTTCCACATGAGTGAACCTGCCCCCCGGAAAGGCGCCCCCCGTCGACGCCGCCGTACCTCCCGCCCTCCTGGTGCCGAACACCTCACCGACCGCACTCGGAAGTTGACCAGTACCACGGTTCTGCCGCCGGTCGAAACGCCCACCGGATTCGCGGCCCTCGGAGTTCCCGACACCGTCGATGCGGGCCTGGCAGCTGCCGGATTCGCTGCTCCGTTCGCCATCCAGGTGGAAGCCATCCCGGTGGCCCTGCGGGGCGTGGACGTCTGCGGTCGCGCCAAGACCGGATCGGGAAAGACTTTGGCGTTCGGAGTGCCGATGTTGGCGCGTATCTCCGGCCCGGCCGAACCGATGAAACCCAAGGGTCTCGTTCTCGTTCCCACCCGTGAACTCGCCGTGCAGGTGGCCGAGGTTCTCGAGCCGGTGGCCGGGCATTCCGGCCATCGCGTGCTGCCCGTCTACGGCGGTGCCAGCCGCCACCAGCAGGTGGAAGATCTGGCCAAGGGCATCGAAATCGTGGTTGCTACTCCGTTGCGTTTGATCGACCTCTTGAAGTCCGAGGAGATCGACGTCTCGGCGGTGGAGATCGCCGTCCTCGACGAAGCCGATCGCATGGCCGACGATGGCTTCACCCCGCAAGTGGAATGGATCCTGCGCCGTTGCACCGGGCGCAATCAGACCATGCTGTTCTCGGCCACACTCGATGGCGACGTCGGTCACCTCATTCGTCAGTTCATGAAGAACCCGGAGGAAGTGGCCATCGATGCGGCCACCGACACCGTCGGCACCATGCATCACCTCTGGTTGGCCGTCCATCACATGGACAAGGACAAGGTCGTGGCGACCATTGCCCGTGGTGCCGGAAAGACCGTGGTGTTCTGCCAGACCAAACGTGTCTGCGATCGAGTCACCGACAACTTGGTTGCTCTCGGTGTGAATGCATCGGCCATTCACGGGGACATGGCGCAGCCCGCACGTGAACGAGCACTGCGTCGTTTCGCCGAAGGTGATCTCAGCGTTCTGGTGGCCACCGATGTGGCGGCCCGCGGCATCGACATCGACGACATTGCCGCGGTCATTCACTACGAGCCGGCCAAGGACAACAAGGACTACCTGCACCGCTCCGGTCGTACCGCACGAGCCGGACGCGATGGATGGGCGATCACGTTGGTGGAGTACAACCAACACACCCAGGTGACCATTCTCCAGCGCACCATGCGCATGCCAATCGAACCTCCCATCGAGGTCTTCGGCAACAATCCTAAGCTCGCGAACCTGACCGAGTTCCTGAACGACTGAATTCCTGATCGAACGCGTCCCGAGACGACCACCACTCGGGTCGACGGTCCTTCCGAAAGATCCGTGGCAGTCAGCGACCTGCCAACCAACGCGGGCGACGAGTTTCGTACTCGTCGATGGCGCGCGCATGAGTGAGGGTGATACCGATGTCGTCCAGGCCGTTCAGGAAGCGGTGTTGGTTCTGCGGTTCCATCGGGAACGTGGCGGACAATCCGATGCTCGGAACTTCCACCGTGAGACGCTTCATGTCGACGGTGATCGCGGTTTGGGGGTCGGCTTCGATGGCCGCCCAGATCCGCTCCACATCGTGAAGAGGTAGCACCACCGGGACCAGACCGTTCTTGGTGCAGTTGTTGCGGAAGATGTCGCTGAAACTCGGCGCGATCACGGCATCGAACCCGTACTGCTGGATGGCCCATACGGCGTGCTCGCGGCTACTGCCGACTCCAAAGGAGGGTCCGGCCACCAAGATGGTTGCCCCGCTGTAACGCTCGTCGTTGAGAACGAACGCGCGGTCGTCGCGCCAAGTAGAGAACAAGCCGGCCTCGAAGCCGGTGCGCTCGACGCGCTTCAACCAGTCGGCGGGAATGATCTGATCGGTGTCGACGTCGCTGCGCCGCAACGGCACGCCTCGTCCGGTGAGAATGTGCACACTCTTCATGGTTCTCTCCTCGTCGTTCTCGTCAGGACAGATCGGCCGGGGTGGCGAAGGTGCCCGCGACTGCCGTGGCCGCAGCCACCGCTGGTGAGACCAGGTGCGTGCGACCGCCACGTCCCTGTCGTCCTTCGAAATTGCGGTTACTGGTGCTGGCGGACCGTTCACCGATGGTCAATTTGTCGGGATTCATGGCCAGGCACATCGAACATCCCGGCTCGCGCCAATCGGCGCCAGCAGCGGTGAAGATCTTGTCCAGTCCCTCGGACTCGGCTTGTTGCTTCACCGCATGGCTACCCGGAACCACCATCACCCGCTTCACCGTGACTCGGCGGCCCTCCATGACCGCCGCCGCTTGACGGAGATCTTCGATGCGGCTGTTCGTGCAGGATCCGATGAACACCGTGTCCACGGGAACGTCGCGCAAGCGGGTTCCGGGAGTGAGTCCCATGTACTCGAGAGCTCGGGCCACCGTCTGTTGGGTGGTGGGATCGGAGAAGTCCTCGGGGGACGGAACCCGATCATCGATGCTGGCCACTTGTGCGGGATTGGTTCCCCAGGTGATTTGCGGGGCGTGTGTGCTGGCAGCGAGCCGCACCTCGGAGTCGACGACGGCTCCGTCGTCGCTGCGCAAGGTCTTCCAATAGGCGACTGCTTCGTCCCAGGCCGCTCCGGTCGGAACGTGGGCTCGGCCCTTCAGGTAGTCGAAGGTGACGTCATCGGGTGCGATCAAACCGGCTTTTGCTCCGGCTTCGATGGTCATGTTGCACACCGTCATCCGGCCCTCCATCGACAGCGCGCGAATTGCCGAACCGCGGTATTCGATGACGTGCCCGATACCGCCACCAGTGCCGATGCGGCCGATGATGGCCAGGATCAGATCCTTGGCGGTGACGCCTGCGGGCAGAACTCCGTCGACTTCGATGCTCATCCACTTCGGTCGACTCTGGGGCAGCGTCTGCGTGGCGAGAACGTGCTCCACTTCACTGGTGCCGATACCGAAGGCCAATGCACCGAACGCCCCGTGGGTGGCGGTGTGGCTGTCGCCGCACACGATGGTGGTACCGGGCAGGGTCCGACCTTGTTCGGGGCCGATGACGTGAACGATTCCCTGGCGCAGATCACCCATGGAGAACAACTCGATACCGAACTCCTTGGCGTTGGCACGCATGACTTCCACCTGCCGCGCCGAGATTGGATCGGCGATCGGGAGGTGAATGTCGGCGGTCGGAACGTTGTGATCCTCGGTGGCCACGGTCAGGTCCGGACGGCGGATCGTGCGCTTGGACAGGCGCAGGCCGTCGAAGGCCTGCGGACTGGTGACTTCGTGTACCAAGTGCAGGTCGATGTAGAGCAGATCGGGCTCGCCAGGAGCCTGATGGACGACATGGCTGTCCCAAACCTTCTGGGCCAGGGTGGTGGGTGTGCTCATCGGACCTCCGCAAGGAATGACGTGGAATTCATTGGTCTCTCCATACCTCACCAAATTTTTCTCACTATGTTTCTCATTAGGTTTCTCATTATGTGAGATGGTAATCTCGCTGTGTGGACATGCTATCGGGGGTCGGGGTACTCGACAAGGCGGTGGCAGTTCTGCGTGCCCTCGAATCAGCGGGACCTCTCTCCTTGGTCGAATTACAGGAGAACACCGGTCTGCCCCGGGCCACGGCCCACCGTTTGGCCGCGGCGCTGACCGATCACGGCCTCGTTCGACGCGATGAATCCGGCCTCTACGTTCTCGGCTGGGCACTGGTGGGCTTGGGGCGGGCGGCGATGCACCATTCACCCCTGTTGGAATTGGCGGCACCGATCATGAACACGGTGCGACGCGACACCGGGGAAAGTGTGCAGTTGTACGTACGTGAGGGCGACATGCGCCGGTGCGTACTGTCGCTCGAGTCCCCGCACGGTTTGCGTTGGATCGTGCCCGAGGGTGCTCTGTTGCCTTTGTCGGTGGGTTCGGCGGGACGGGTTCTGGACGGTGCGCCATTGTCCAAAGGTGGATGGGTGGCCTCGGTCGGCGAGCGTGAAGCCGGTGTGGCCTCGGTGAGTGCGCCCGTTCTGGATGCATCCGGCCAAATGGTGGCGGTTTTGAGTGTCAGCGGTCCGATCGAACGCTTGACCCGCAAGCCCGGTGATCGCCATGGAGCAAAGGTGGTTGCAGCTGCCCGCAAACTCTCGGTCGAACTACGGCGATCGCCCCGCCGCTGAGTGCTCCTCCCTCACTGGGATGTGAGTACTCCCCTGGATATCGCCCACGCCGTGGATCGGCTCATCCACGCCGATCTGCAGGATCCCTTCGTTCTGAACCGGGCCCGACTGTACGTGCTGACCGACGAGAATTCGTGTTTTCACCTTCTCGACGACGACGAGAATCCTTATCGCCTCTTGATGCGCACTCGACACCATCAGCCTTTCCATGCCGGTTGCCTGGTGGTCACCGGTTGGTGCGCACCCATCGATGCCGAGGCATCCGCCGACGATGACTCGCTCCCCCCTAGCCGCCATCCCGACCGGCAACGTGTACGGGTCAGTGTGGCCATCAGCGACCTGGGAATTGCCACGGTCATGCGTCAGAGCAGTGCCCCCCACACCGCGCAGGCCGTCACCGAGCGTGGCACGGGGGACTTGCCCGATGTCCTCGAGAGTTGGTGGTCGGGAACGCTTCGCTAGCCGAATCCCGGCGCGCTGGTTCAGGACCCCGGGGGCGGAAGAACGGCGAAGACGTCGATGACCAGGATGAGATCGGTGGAAGCCGGCAGTGCCAGGTCTGCGTTGCCCTCTGCACCGAAGGCATCGGCGAACGGAATGTGAATCAATCGCCGACCTCCGACCTTGGTGCCAGGTAGCCCGGTCAAGATTCCGTCCAACGTTGCTCCGGCCACCAGACTCAAGTCGAGAGGGGTGTCGTACTCCCAAGTGTTCTCCAACAGTTCACCGGTATCGGCGCGATAAGCCTTCAGGTGCAACACGACGCGGCTGCCAGCCTCGACGGTGGCTCCCGATCCGACCACCAGATCCTGGGTCGCCACCTCGACAACGGGGTCCTCCGGCGACACCGGGTCCAGCGGTTCATCGCGGCGATCGACCTTCGGAACGATCGCCACCACATCCACCACGAACGACAATGCATCACCGGGGGCGATGATGTCACCGGCTCCTTGGTCGCCGTAGGCGAGATCGGCTGGTATGTCCAGTTGGCGGCGACCGCCAGCCTTCATGCCCAACAATCCCTCTTCCCACCCCTTGATGACCGAATTGGTTCCGAGGGTCACTCCGAAAGCTTCGAGTCCGAAGTTGCCGTCGAACCTGGTGCCGTCCTTGGAGAGCACACCGACGTAATAGACGTACACGGTGTCGCCAGTGATGGCCGCAGGACCGCTGCCCTCGTTGATGTCGGTCATCACCAACTCGGTGGGCAATTCACCGGGTAGGGAGACGTCCGGTTCGTTGGTCACGTTCGCCGGATCACTGGTGAGTACGAGAGTGCCGATGGTGGAGTCATCGGAGGACGAATCGGAGTCACCCCCGGAGCAACCGGCGCCGATGATGAGTGATGAGGCGATCAGGATTGACAGAGCGCCACGACGGCGAAAAGTGAACATCAGGACACGCTATCCCGGGCACCTGTCGGCCACAGGGCGGTCCGAACTGCTCGGTTCTGGTCGGGCATCAAACCTGTGCTGGATGGGAGGAATTCTTGGTGGCCAACCAGGAGGATTCGAGACGGCCCATCTCGGTGGAGGGGGAAGCCTTCACGAACGGCCAGAGTTCCTCGGCGATTCGCCGATAGTTGCCAGTAGCTCCGAGTTCCCCGAGGATTGCGTACAAGCCCAAGTTGATGCGTTGGATGAACACGAAAGCCTTGGGAACCGTGGCGTACTGGGCGATGGGGCTGCTTCGGTCGAACGTGTGTCGCACGATGCCCGAAGCGTATGTGGGCGTCCAGGTGATCTCGCGGTCCTGGCTGACGGGCTCGTAAAAGCGTCCGAAGTAGCGACCCACGTCTTCGGTGGAGGCGGGCGCGTCGGTGCGCAACATACCCGACGTTTCGAGAACGCCTCGGAAACTGTCGATGTCACGTTCGTAGGCAGCCGACTTCACCATGGCGATGAACGTAGCCATCTCGTCATCGCTGAAGTGCTTGACCAATCCGAAATCGAGGAACGTGATGGAGCCGTCCTCGTGGAACAGGTAGTTGCCCGGATGAGGATCGCCGTTGAAAGCGTGCAGACCGTACAGACTGCGAAAGACGAAGCGGAAGAGGCACTCGGCGGCGCGATCCTTCAGATCTTGGTCCTGTTGGGTGAACTCGGCCCAGGACATTCCCGACACCAGGTCGGTCGTGAGAACTCTCTTGGTACTGAGTGAATCCACCACTGCAGGAACCCGGATGAACGGATGCCCGCGGAAATAGTCGGCGAACACCTTCTGATTGCGTGCCTCCAGCCCATAATCGAGCTCCTCGCGAATTCGTTCCTTGACCTCGTTCACCATCTCGGCGGGATCGAGTCCGCTGAAGCCTTGGGCGAGGAGAGCTCCGAGAAGATCGGCATTGCGTAGATCGGCGTCGATGGCTCGATCCACACCGGGATACTGCACCTTCACCGCCACGGCGCGTTCGGCCCCGGTTTCTGGATCGAGGATCACGGCCCGGTGCACCTGTCCGATCGATGCTGCGGCAATCGGATCAGGATCCCACTCCACGAAGAGCCGTTCGGGCGGCGCCCCGAGTTCGCGCTCGATCACCTCGGTGGCCAGATCGGCCGACATGGGTGGGGCACTCGATTGCAGTTGAGCCAGAGCGGCTCGCAGCGGAGCCGGCAGGCCCTCATCGAGGTAGCTGGCCATCTGGCCGAGCTTCATGAGTGCGCCTTTCA
>JBMTPW010000066.1:0-8573 GCA_049444115.1 Ilumatobacteraceae bacterium
ACCCCCGAGATCTACCCCAACTTGGGACTTTTGGACCGCAAGTGACCCCACCAGGACCCGCGTCCCGGGCAGACTGAGAATCCATGTCCACGACGACCGCGGCGCAGAAATCGGCCCAGGTGAGTCGAGTCCCCTACCTACCCGGACTCGACGGCTTGCGCGCTCTCGCGGTCCTCGCCGTCATCGTTTATCACGCCAATTCCAAGTGGCTCCGCGGAGGCTTCCTCGGTGTCGAAGTCTTCTTCGTCATCAGCGGGTATCTCATCACGTTGTTGCTGGTCGCCGAACACGAGCGAACCGGGGCCGTGAACCTGTTGGATTTCTGGAAGCGCCGGGCTCGACGATTGTTGCCGGCACTGTTCATGATGGTGCTGCTCCTGGTGGTCTGGACGACGTTCTTCGAGAAGGATTCCCTCGGGGCCCTACGTGGCGACGTGGTCGCCGGACTGTTCTACGTCTCGAATTGGTTCCAGGTCTGGGTCGGAGCCGGATACACCGCTGTCAACGACTTCGCCCCCTTGCGCCACCTGTGGTCGTTGGCAGTCGAAGAGCAGTTCTACGTGGTGTGGCCGCTCGTGATGATGCTGATTCTGCGGACCGGACGACGGAGACTGCCGCGAGTGGCGGTTTGGTTCGTGGCGATCGCGCTGGCCATCGTGGTCGCGGTTGGTGTGCTCATGCCCAGTGGACGGATCGGCGCCGATTGTCTCAGCACCCCTGACGCCTACTGGGAAATCAGCGGACGTTGCGTGAGCAAAGTGGACGTGCTGTACCTCTCCACGCCGTCACGAGCCACCGGGTTACTGCTCGGCGCCGCAATGGCGCTGATGTGGCGTCCCTACGCGCTCTTGCGCGGACCGATGCGGAACAAGGGGCCTCTCCTCGACCCGTTCGCCATCGGTGGAGTGCTCCTCCTCGGCTATCTGATGTGGAATCTGCACATCACCGAACTGGTGGGTGAAGAGGGAACGTACGCCGATCCCTGGCTGTTCCGCGGTGGTTTCTTCCTGACCGGTCTGGCGACACTTCTGGTCATCGCCGCGGTTGCCCATACCAAGTCGTTGAGCGGCGGAATCCTCGGCAACCCGATTCTGCGAGCCATTGGTGAGCGGTCCTATGGTTTGTACCTCTACCACTGGCCGGTGTTCCAAGGTTTGCGTCACGAAACCGGCATTGCGCTCGCGCCGCACGAGTTCGTCGGGGCGATGGCCGTGACGGCGCTCATCACCGAGATCTCGTACCGCTTCCTGGAACTACCCATCCGCGAGAAGCGCTTCAAGGCCACCTGGGGTTCCCTGCTGCGGCGAGGTACGGCGCAGCCGCGACTCGTCTCGGTGCTGATGGCGGGAATCGTGATCGCCGTGCCCATCTTCGCCGGAGTCAGTCTCTTCACTGCTCAGGACAAACCCAACGAAGTGCAGGCGGCCCTCGACGCCGGGGATGATGCCGTGGTCGACAGCTTGGAAGCGGTCTCGTCCACGACGGAGCCGTCGGCGACCTCGGTGGCCCCCGACGACACGGCACCTCCCTCGACTGCTGCGCCAGCACCTCACTACGACGTGTTCGCACTCGGCGATTCGGTGATGAAGGGGGCCGCAGGCGCGCTGACCGATTTGGGGGTGGTGGTCGATGCCGCCCAGGATCGGCAGGGGAAGATGGGTGCCGACATCCTGATCCAACTGAAGAGTTTGGGAGTGACCATGGACAACGTGGTCATCCACCTTGGTACCAACGGTTCGATGAGTCAGGAGACCCTGGACCGCATGATGGGCGCGCTGACCGAGGTGCGAACGGTGGTCGTCCTCACGGGCAAGGCCAAACGGGACTGGACCCAACTCAACAACGAGAGGATTCGCGCTCTTCCACAGCGGTATTCGAACGTGATCGTCCTCGATTGGGAGCGAGAAGCGGAGCTCTGTGTCGGGGAGTGTCTCACTCGGGACGGCATCCACCTCGACAAGGACGGACGAATCTTCTACTCCCAACTCATCTGGAAGGCTCTGGGTCGGACCCCACCTCCCACCTGACGGCTTTCCGCTGGCCCACCCGGGCGACCTACGCTGGCGACATGACTTCCCCCGTACGTGTTGCAGTGACCGGCGCCGCCGGCCAGATCGGCTACAGCCTCCTCTTCCGCATCGCCTCCGGCGCCATGCTCGGACCGGACACTCCCGTGGTGTTGCAGTTGCTGGAAATCACTCCGGCCCTCAAGGCTCTCGACGGGGTGCGCATGGAACTGGACGATTGCGCCTTTCCGTTGCTCGCTGGAGTGGTGGCCACCGACGATGCCGACACGGCTTTCGGCGACGCCGATGTCGCTCTCTTGGTGGGGGCCATGCCCCGCAAAGCCGGAATGGAGCGAGCAGATCTCCTGTCGGCCAATGGAGGCATCTTCAAACCCCAAGGCGAGGCCTTGGCGCGGGCGGCGCGCCGCGACGTCAAGGTGCTGGTCGTGGGCAATCCGGCCAATACCAATGCCCTCATCGCCCAGCAGAACGCCAAGAGCTTGGACCCGGGTCGGTTCACGGCCATGACCCGTTTGGACCACAACCGCGCCGTGACCCAGATCGCCCAGAAGTTGAATGCATCGGTGTCGTCGGTCAAGAAGATGACGATCTGGGGCAATCACTCCACCACGCAATATCCGGATCTCTTCCACTGTGAAGTCGACGGAAAGAACGCTTATGCAACCGTGGGAGACCATGGTTGGGTCGACGGGACGTTCATTCCGACCGTGGCCAAACGAGGTGCCGCCATCATCGAAGCCCGCGGGGCGTCGTCGGCGGCATCGGCGGCCAATGCAGCCATCGACCACATTCGGTCCTGGTCACTCGGAACCGGTGCCGGCGACTGGGTTTCCATGGCGGTTCCAAGTGATGGCAGTTATGGAGTGCCCGAAGGTTTGATTTCAAGTTTTCCGTGCGTGTGCGAAGGTGGCTCCTATCGAATCGTCAAGGATCTCGACATCGATGCGTACAGTCGATCGAAGATCGACGCATCGGCGGCGGAGTTGGCCGAGGAACGGCAGGCAGTACGCGACTTGGGGTTGATCTAGTTCACCGCGACTTGGCAGGCGATGGCCATCATCTGGTCGACGCCTCGCTTCAGATCTTCGTCGGAGATGCGTTCGATGTTGCCGGCATCGGGGTCGATGACATCGCTCACGGTCATCATCGCCAACGCTTCGATGCCCTTCACGGCGGCGATCGTGTACATCATGGCCGCTTCCATTTCCACGCCGAGATGACCGAGCCGACGCCACAGCCCGAAGGTATTCGGATCGGGATCGTAGAAAAGTCCGCTGGTCACGATGGATCCGATGAAGACGCGCTCGCTCATGGCCCGGCTGAGCGATGCAGCCTTTTCGACGAGTGCGAACGTGGCCGTCGGGGCGTAACCCTCCATACCGGCATAGCGGATGGGGGTGCGATCGTCGGCCGATGCACTGACTCCGATCACGGTGTCGGCCATTCGAAGAAACGGTTGCAGTCCCCCACAGGTCCCGACTCGGATCAGTCGCCGAGCTCCGAGCATGACCAGCTCCTCGAAGACGATTCCGGCACTGGGCGTGCCCATACCGGTGGACTGCACGCTCACCGGACGGCCCTGGTACGTGCCGGTGAAACCGAGCATTCCCCGCTCCTCATTGACCAATCGCGCCCCGGGATCGAAAATGTTTTCGGCGATGTAGGCGGCCCGGCGGGGGTCTCCCGGGCACAGGACGCTCGGGGCGTAGTCGCCAGGCTCGGCGCGCAGGTGAATGGGCATCGCCCCAGCGTAGAGGGGAGAACCAGGCCGGAGGTGCCTCGGGGAGGGGTTCTTCAGCGAGAGGCGAGCCATCGGTCGAAATTGGGGATCGGGACGGGTCGCGACCCCATCTCGCTGGACTTTCGCGAGTATCCCTCTTGCGTCGAGGTACCGATCTGGGCCAGAATGTCACCGATGTAATTACACGGGGGCTCTCATCCGGCCGCGGAGCGGATGACATCGACGACGAGCCCCATACCGGGATGGCGAGGAGCCACATGAACGACTTATCGGGAGACAGCAGCTGGCAGGATCAGGCCAATTGCTTGGGGGTCGATCCGGATCTCTTCTTCCCCGAGCGTGGGGCGTCCACGCGTGAGGCCAAAGAAGTGTGCCGCGGTTGCGTTGTCCGTATGGATTGCCTGGAGTACGCCTTGGTCAACGGCGAGAAGTTCGGTATCTGGGGTGGATTGTCCGAACGCGAGCGTCGTCGCCTCCGGCGTCAGCGCGCCCAGTCGAATCGTCGCTCGGCAACCGCCTGATCGCCGGTCCCTCTCGACATCGTTCACAAGGTGGGTGAATAGCCCCGCTCGAAGCGGTATTCGATCGTTCGTTCGGTGGCGAGATCCAACGTCGGCCACAGGTGTCGGGGTGTGGCGGTCAGAACCGCCGTGGGAACGAGGCCGACGAGTTCGGCCCGCTCGATCTGCAAACCCAATTCCGCGCAACGCCTGCTGACGTCCTCATAGGCCGCCAGTGGCCCATGAGACAGTGGTTCGACGAGATTCATGCTGATCTGCACGCGATCACCGAGGCGCAAGGTGAGCGCGCGAACTTGGGAGGTGCGAATCGACGCGGTCACCTCGGTGGCTCGTGTCCAGTCCGCTCCCGGTTGCAACCAGATGTTGTAGGCCACGAGAACCGGACGGGCGCCGACGCACATCGCGCCACCGGTCGGATGGGGCGCGGGAGGCCCGATATCGGGTTGCAACGTAGACCAGGCCCGGCGCCGAATCTCGGGGAGGGATCGGTGCGGAGCCATGTCGGCGGGTCCGTAGAGGAAACTCGGTAGTTGCAGATCATCGGCGGCCCAGTGGGCGAATTCGTCGCGGGCGACGTGAGCGTCGTCCATCGAGGACGTGTCGAATGGAACGAAAGGAACCACATCCACCACGCCGAGTCGCGGGTGGGCTCCTTGGTGCTCGCTCAGATCGAGGAGTTCCAGCGCTTGGCGGGTCAATCGACGCGGGGCCGTCGTCCCCACCAGGGTCCACACACTGCGGTGGTGCCAGGGATCCACGTGAACATCCAGGAGGTCACCGGGATCGACGGCCCGGGCCAGTTTCCGCAGCACCTCGGGCCGGCGACCCTCGCTCACATTGACGACGCACTCGAGCACGGGCTCACTCTGTCAGAAACCGTTGCCAACTCGGCGGTGACCGTCGAGGATCTCGGTCGGACTGGTACCCTGACGCCATGATCGCAGGTTTGTTCGATGGCCCCGAGGTAATCGTGGTCCTGGTCGTGATTCTGGTGTTGTTCGGGGGCTCGCAGATCCCCAAACTCGCCCGCAACCTCGGTCAGGCGCAGAAGGAATTCAAAAAGGGGCTGGCCGACGGCGCCAAGGACGACGAGTCGTCCGAGAAGGGCTGACGACGAGTCGTCCGAGAAGGGCTGACGACGAGTCGTCCGGACCGGAGGTTTCAGACGGGGCGCAATTCGATGCGCCGGCGTTTGGCGATCCGCCGCCGTTCACGCTCGCTGCAACCACCCCACACACCGTGGTCGATGTGATTCACCAGGGCGTATTCCAAGCACTCGGACGTGACGGTGCAGGTAGCGCAGATCTTGCGGGCCCGGTCCACTCCGACGCCGTCGCTCGGGAAGAAGGTGTTCGGGGGGTAGGCGCGGCAGGCGCCTTGAGCCATCCACGATGCGGTGGTGTCGTCCAACATGTCTCTTTCTCCTTGTGCGAAGTTGGTTTCCGCCCGCTTCGCCCGCTGAGAAGCTGCTCACCTCTCACCGACATCTGACGATGACGTCGATCGAAAAGTTCCCAGCCACGTCCAGTCAACCATGCGCGGCCACCGAGGGCCAGTCAGGTTCCCGTCTTCGGTGGCCGAGCAGCCGATAGTGTGGCCCTGTCCAGCACTTTTGTCTGCTGAACACCGTCAAGGAGTGACCCATGTCCGATTCCCAAGCCATGAATGAACCGTCCCGGGCCCATGTCCGCATCGTCTTCATGGGTCCGGTTGCGCCGCATTGGGACGTCATCGGCGATTTCGGGGACCGGAGTCTGATCGAGGAATTCCGGACTCGGGCCATGGCTCGCTTGGTGCTGTTGCCCTACACCGACCCGCAGTTCAAGCGGAACCGGGAACGCATCATGCGTGATGCCGAACGCGAGCGGATCACCGTGGAGTGGGATCTCGGGTTCGACGAGAACCTGTCCTGACCTCCACGGAACTCGGGTCGCCGAGTTCGCCTACATTTCGTAACGTGGATATCGGCTCGGACTCCCGCATTCTCAACCGTGAGTTGAGTTGGCTCGACTTCGACGAGCGAGTCTTGCGTTTGGCCACCGAACCGGGGATTCCGCTCCTGGAGCGGATCAAGTTCTGCGCCATCTTCTCGTCCAACATGGACGAGTTCTTCCAAGTCCGGGTGGCGGCCATGAAGGATCAAGAGGCCGCGGGTATCACTGCTCTTCTCCCCGACGGTCGGACCCCGGCCGAGCAGTTGCGGGCCGTGATGGAGCGGGCCCATGAATTGAGCGACCGACAGGGTCGTCTGTTGCACGATGTCTTGTTGCCTCAGGTGCAGCGGGAGGGAATTCGACTCTGTTCCTTCGAGGAACTCAGTGCGGACGAAGTGTCCTTCGCGGCAGCGTTCTACGACGAGCGGGTCTTTCCGGTTCTGACTCCCTTGGCCGTGGATCCGGCCCATCCGTTTCCATACGTGTCGAACCTGGCGCTCAGCGTGGCGGCCATGGTCCGTGATCCAGGTTCCGGGGAGGAGAGATTCGCCCGGGTGAAAGTGCCGACGTTGTTGCCGCGCTTGGTGAGCCTTCCCGGTGGCACACGATTCGTGCCGATCGAGCAGATCATCATCGCGCATCTGTCCACCCTCTTCCCGGGCATGGACGTCTACGACGCCACGACCTTTCGCATCACCCGCAACACCGACTTGGACCTGGAGGACGAAGAAGCCGACGATCTGTTGCAGGCGGTGGAGATGGAGTTGCGCCGCCGCCGTTTCGGACGTGCCGTGCGATTGGAGTTGAGCGAATCGGCGACGGCGGCGATGAAGGCTCTCCTGACCGATGAACACGATCTGGCCGAAACCGACGTCTTCTCGGTTCGCGAACCGATCGATCTCACCTGTCTTTGGCAATTGCATGCCATCGATCGCACCGATCTGAAAGACGATCAGTGGCGGCCGGTGACCGCTGGTCGGTTGGTGGCTGCCGAAGAAGCCGAGAAGTCCATTTTCTCCGTCATTCGCGAGCGGCCGCTCCTGGTTCATCATCCATACGAGAGTTTCGCGAGTTCGGTGGAAGAGTTCCTGGCCCAGGCCGCCGATGATCCGCGCGTCCAGAGCATCAAGATGACGCTCTATCGCACCAGCGGGGACAGTCCCATTGCCCGACATCTCATTCGGGCCGCTGAACGCGGTGTCCAAGTGGCCGTCCTCGTTGAATTGAAGGCCCGATTCGATGAAGCCACCAACGTGACATGGGCCAAGGCGTTCGAGCGGGCCGGTGTGCATGTGGTGTACGGCGTGGTGGGTCTGAAGACGCACGCCAAATGCGTCCTGGTCGTGCGAGAAGACGGTGACGGGCTACGCCGCTACGTGCATCTCGGGACTGGTAACTACAATTCTCGAACGGCCCGGCTCTACGAGGATCTCGGCTACTTCACCTCGGAACCCGACATCACCGCCGATGCTGCTCAGTTGTTCAATCACCTCACGGGTTATAGCCGAGACGTCCACTACGGCCGGCTCCTGGTGGCACCCCATCACCTGCGCTCCGGGTTGGTGGAACTCATCCGGGCTGAAGGTGAATACGGCGATGCCGGCCACCTCACGTTCAAGCTGAACTCGTTGGCTGATGCGGAGATGATCGAGGAGTTGTACCGGGTCGGTGCGAAGGGAACGCGTGTCGATCTGATCGTGCGCGGTATCTGCTGCCTGCGTGCCGGGGTACCGGGAATGAGCGAAAACATTCGCGTTCGATCGATTCTCGGGCGCTATCTCGAGCATTCGCGCATCTTCCGGTTCGCCAACGGACAAGGTCGGGATCAACCATTGCACCTCATCGGCTCGGCCGACCTCATGGGTCGCAACTTGGATCGCCGGGTGGAGGTCCTGACTCCGCTGACCCATCCCAAGCATCAGGCCTGGTTGGATCATGCCTTGGAACTCGCACTCGACGAAACGGCTCCGGCGTTCGTGATGCAGGCCGACAACTCATGGAGCCGAGTCGGACCGGCGTCATTCGAACCGCATCCTCAACGTCTGATGTACGAATGGGCCGCTCATCGTCAGACCCAAGGCTTTCGCCGGAACCATGACGGTGTTGGAAACATTGCCGGTCCGCTCTGAACGAAGAATCCGTCAGTTGTTCATGTCCCGTTCACCTGGACATCAGGTCCCGGAAAGATGCTCCTTCTACATTGCCGTCGGTACGGAATGTGAACCCGTGCCACCTAACAAGGAGACATCGTCAATGTTGGTAACTCGTTCGAAAGCAAAGCTCTGGGGCGCTGCGGCAGCCCTGGCGATTCTGGCCCCCTTGGCCGCCTGTGGGGGAGATGACGGCGGCT
>JBMTPW010000067.1:0-8394 GCA_049444115.1 Ilumatobacteraceae bacterium
AACACGCCGCCTGCACGGCGTCGGTGTGCAAGATGGCCGTCGGCGCGAGGCGCCGCACGATGCGCGCGACTGCAGCAAGGTCCGTCACCGTTCCCACTTCGTTGTTGACGGCCATGACTGCCACCACGCTGACGGAGTCCTCCCCGGCCGACAGTGCCTGCAAAGTGGCCTCCAATGCAACCAGGTCGATGGCCCCCGTGTCGTCCACCGGCACCACCCGACCATCCAGATGTTCGACGCAATGGAGCACGGCATGGTGTTCCGCCGCCGAGCACACCGCCACACCGCCGTGCCGACGGACGGCACCGAGGACGGCGGCGTTGTCGCTCTCCGATCCGCATCCCGTGAAGACCACTTCACCGGGCGCGCAACCCACGACGGCGGCGACGACGTCGCGGGCTTCGTCCAGAACCTGACGTGCCCGACGGGAGAATCGATGCGAACCGGAAGGATTGGCGAACTCATCGGCCAGATAGGGCATCATCGCAGCGATGGCCTCGGCACGCATGGGCGTGGTCGCCGCATGGTCCATGTACACCAGACCGGAACTCACGAACCCAGGGTACCGTTCGCTTCGTGACATCGATTCGGATCGAGCCATGGTCAAAAAGTTCGACGTGAAGAACTCGCAATCAATAACCTGCCATCAATAATAACCACGACTCCACGTATGGCGATGCCTTCGCCGACGTTTACGACGACTGGTACTCCGACGTGAGCGATGTCGGAGCCACCGTGGCCACCCTGCGCGAGCTCGGTGGTGCGGGTCACTACTTGGAATTGGGTGTGGGGACCGGACGCCTGGCTCTGGCACTGGCAACAGCCGGTGTGCAGGTCACCGGAGTCGACACGAGCGCGGCCATGCTGGAGCAACTGCGGAGCAACGCATTGCGGAATCCGGAGGCCTCACCGAACCTCGAGGTGATCCAGGGCGACATGATCGACGACCTGCCCGATGGTCCCTTTTCTCTGGTGGTCATCGCCTACAACACAGTTTTCAGCCTGCGCTCCCGATTGCGCCAGGAGCAGTTGTTCGGTGCCGTGTCCGGACGTTTGGCCCCCGGTGGCGTCTTCGTGGTCGAGGCAGCCATTCCCGATCCCCAACGCCCTCCGGGAGGAACCGTGGGTGTGCGCTCGCTGAGTGCCGATCGCGTGGTGCTCTCCGTGGATCTGCACGACCCCGACACGCAGACCGTCGATGGACAATTCGTCGAATTCACCGAATCCGGAGGGATCCGGCTGCGGCCGTGGAGCATCCGCTACTGCCATCCCTGGGAATTGGACGAGATGGCCGGCGCAGCCGGGTTCACCCTGCGCCAGCGGTGGAGTGACATGAGTCGGAATCCCTTCGACGAATCATCCTCGACGCACGTGTCCGTTTACAGTTTCTGAATTCGAGGGTGCGTGGACCAGACATCCGTCGGCTCATCTCGTATCCTGGAGAAACCGTGAGCCAACTGCGTTTGAATCCACTGACCGGACGATGGGTGACCATCGTCGCCGAACGGGCCATGCGTCCGACGGACTTCGCTTCCCGCACACCGACCGTGGAATCGGGTCCGGCCCGGCCGTGTCCGTTCTGTCCGGGCAACGAGGAGTCCTCCATGCCGGCCCTGGAGTCCCTCGGTCCCGATCACGACTGGCGGATGCGGGTCATCCCCAATCTGTATCCGGCGTTCGACGGACAGGACTCTCTGGCGGTCCGCAATCTCGGACCGGTGCACGTGATGGCCGAGGCCAGCGGCACCCACGAAGTCTTCGTGTTCACCCCCAGCCACACGGCTCGCATCGATTCGTTCTCCGACGACGCCTGTGCCGAGCTCATGACCATGCTGAAGCGCCGGTTGCTCGACCACGCCGCCACCGACAACATCCGCTATACCCAGGCCATCGTCAACCACGGTCGGGAAGCGGGAGCCTCATTGGCCCATCCGCACGGTCAGTTGTTGGGACTTCCCTTCGTACCCGGTGAAATCCTCGACGAGGAGCGGGCCTTCGTGCGCTTCGAAGGCGGCTGCATTCTCTGCGCCACTGTCGAAGCCGAACTGGTCTCGGGTGAGCGGGTGGTGCTGGTCACCGACGACGCCGTCGCCATCTGTCCGTGGTGGAGCGGTTCGCCCTACGAGATGCTCATCATTCCGCGACACCACGACATGCATCTGCCCGACTCCTCGGACGACGTCCTCGCTGCGGTCGGTCGGGTGACGCGAGATGCGCTCGTGCATCTCAACGCCTTGTTCACCGATGTGGCCTTCAATCTGGTGTTCCACACCGCGCCTCATCATCACAACGGTTCGTACCATTGGCACATCCACTTGTTCCCCAAACTCACCACCGTGGCCGGTTTCGAACGGGGAACCGGAGTGATGATCAATATCGTCCCGCCCGAACAAGCTGCCGGCGAACTTCGTCGCGTGGGCGCGTCGACGGCCTCCGGCTGAATCATCGGTATGAGCCGCATCACCGTTTCCATCGAGTTGGAGGCCACTCCGGCCCGAGTCTGGGAGGTCGTCGAACCCATCGAACGCCACGTGGACTGGATGGCCGATGCGGTCGCCATCCGATTTCATGGAGACCAACAGCGCGGCGTCGGAACCCGATTCGCCTGCGACACCAAAGTGGGCCCGATCAAGTTGACCGATCAGATGGAAATCACCGAATGGATTCCTGGCGAGGCGATGGGTGTCAAACACACCGGTTTGGTGACGGGAACGGGCATCTTCACCTTGGCCCCCCTCGACGCAGGACGTAGGACTCGGTTCACCTGGAGCGAGCAATTGCAGTTCCCCTGGTGGCTCGGAGGCCGCCTGGGCGAAATCGTGGGGGGTGGCCTGATCATGAAGGCGATCTGGCGCCGCAACTTGAAGAAATTGAAGAGCCTCGTCGAGTCCTGATCACAGTTGTCGTAGCAGAGCGGTGACGGCGGCACCGGCCACGATCACGAGGATCAACGGCGCGCGCCGCCAGGCCAACAGGAGGGCGGCGGCGATTCCAGCAGCTCGGGCATCGATGACGATGTCCTGACCGGTGGTCATCGAGTCCTTGACGATGAGTGCACTGATCACGGCGGCAGGAATCAACGCCAGACATCGTTCCAACGGTGCTGGCAGGGTCCGCCCACCGAGAACCACCAGTCCGGTGAACTTGAATGCATAGGCCCCGATCGCCAGCACGATGATCAGCGTCCAACTCATGATGCACCTGGCTCGGTGATCGGCTTTTGAAGGCCGACCAGGACGCCGATGACCGAGAGCAGGATGGGAACCCCCACCGGAGTGACGGGGACGGTGATCAGGCAGATGCCTGCTCCAAGTACCGCCGCCGCACGTGCTCGACGATCGTGCAGAAGGGGCCACATCATGGCGACGAATCCGGCCGGGAAGGCCGTGTCCAATCCGTAGGTGGCGGGATCGATCGAGGTCCCGGTCACCGCGCCGATCAACGTTCCGAGATTCCAGCAAGCAAAGAGGGCCCCGGCAGTGACCCAGAACGCCACCTGCTGGGCGCGTCGGCCCTCCTGCGCCACGCACATCGCCGTGGTTTCATCGATCGTGAACTGAGCGGCCAGGATCCGACGTCCCAGTCCTCCTTCCAAACGGCGGGACAGGGCCATGCCGTACACACCATTGCGGGCCGCGAGAAGCAATGCTCCGCCAAGGGCAGATCCCACCGACCCCCCGGCACCGACGACGCTGACCGCCGAGAACTGGGACGCACCGGTGAAGACCGTGAGCGAGATCACACAAGCTTGCAGCACACTGGAGCCGGCTGCCACCGAGCTGACGCCAAAGGAGAATCCGAACACCCCGACCGCACCACTCAGGGTCAGACAGGCCACGATCATCGGCCGCAGCGTCCGGTCGCGCCACCATGCAGTGGAGGCGGCGACGTTGTCCGAAGGCGCGTTCACCCGCCCGACACTACGCGCCGGCCAACTCCCTGGCGCCTTCTCCGTCCGAGGTCGGCGCGATACCGTCGGTCCGTGCGCGTCTTGATGCTCTCCTTCGAGGCTCCGCCACGAGACACCGGCGCCGTTGCCGCACACGTGGACGGCCTGGCCCGCGCGCTGGTGCGCATCGGCCATGACGTCACGATCGCATCGGTCGATGTCGATGAGAACGCCCATGGGGTTCACGACGAAACGCTGAACGGGGTCCGCATCCTGCGCATCGCGGTACGCAGTCCATGGATCGCCGAATCCGATGCAATTGCGTTCGCAGCATCGGCCAATCATCACTTGGTGGCCGTCTCACCGATCCTCGGTTCGTGGGTTCCCGATGTGATCCACAGCCATGACTGGCGCAGTGCGTGGGCGGCCCGGACATTGGCCACCATGCTCGATCGACCCCTGATCGCCACGTTCCATTCGACCGAACTGGGTCGACACGGAGGGACGGTCCCCATGGGTCTTCCGGCGTCGATTCACGCCGTCGAATGGTGGTTGGCGCTCTCGGCGGATCAAGTCATCTGTTGTTCGCAGTACATGATGCGCGAGTTGCTCTCCGGATTCGAACTATCGACCGAGTCGGTGCAACTCGTACCCAATGGCGTGGCGGTGGAGAAGTGGGCACCACATGATCCGAAACGGTCGCGCGAGCCGCTGGTCCTGGCCTGGGGTCGCGTGCAATACGAAAAGGGCTTCCAGGTCCTGGCCCAGGCGGTCTCCCGCCTGCGCGGGCTGGTTCCCGGTATTCAATGCGTGATCGCCGGACGAGGGCCCTATCTGCCCGAGTTGCAGAGTCAGGTGGACATCGAGGGGGTCAACGATCTCCTTCAACTCGCCGGGTACGTGAGTGATGACGAACTCCGAGAACTGCTGCACCGCGCCGGATGTGTGGTGATTCCGTCGCTGTACGAACCCTTTGGCATCGTGGCCCTCGAATCGATGGCTGCCGGCGCACCGACGGTGGTGGCCAGAACGGGAGGCCTCGCCGAAATCATGGAGGGAACCAACGCCGGACTGCTCTTCGAACCGGGCAACGCCGTGGAACTCGCCGATGCCATCCACAGAGTGCTCACCGACCCGGCCCTGGCCGGCGGTATGCAGGCTCACGCCGCCGACGTGGTGCAGTCGCGCTATTCCTGGGACGCCATCGCCCAGTCCACCGTGGCGGTCTACGCCCGGGCTAGCGACCGGTGAATTCGGCCTTGCCAGGACCGTTGTCGAGAAAACTTTGCACACCGATCTGACTGTCCTGGGTGGCGAAGACGTCGGTGAAGAGATGACGCTCGAGGAGCAACCCCTCGGTGAGGGACATCGACGAGCCGTCGTCGACGGCTCGTTTGATGAATCGATGGGCTTGACGGGCGCCGCGAGCCACTTCGGCGGCAAGTGACAGGGCGCGCTCATGGAGTTGCTCGGGTGCAACCACCTCGTCGGCCAATCCGATGGCCAACGCCTCGGAGGCAGACACCTGACGTCCGGTGATCATGAGTTCTTTGGCCCGGCTGACACCCACCAAACGTGGCAGCCGCTGTGTTCCACCGCCTCCGGGGATGATTCCGAGCAGCACTTCGGGTTGACCGAACACTGCTCGCTCGGAGGCGATCCGGTAATCACAGGCCAGAGCCAATTCGCAGCCACCACCGAGCGCGTAACCACTCACGGCGGCGATGACGAACCGCGGAATCGCCGCCACCGCGTCGAGGGCGCGATGGAATCCGAGCCCGATGCGCTCACCCTCGTCCGGCCCGCCGAATTCGCCAATGTCGGCTCCGGCGGCAAAGAGTCGATCACCACCGGTGATGACCACCGCTCCCGGTGGTTCAGCGGTCAGATCGGCGGCCACATCGAAGAGCCGTATCAGAAGTGCCTGGTTGAGTGCATTCACCTTCGGATTGTTCAAACGCACGAGTGCCACGCCGTCATCGCGTCGCTCGAGTTGGACCAGATCGTCGTTCATCGGACTCATGCCCCCACCGCTTTCAACATTTCGTCGGCCGCGCTCCAGGGATCGATGGAGCGGACCATCACTTTTTCCTGCAGGGCATCCCAGACATCCCCGGTGCAGATCTCCCGAGCCCGTTGTTCGAGACGTCGGGCCACGATTTCGCGTAACTCCTCGCGCAAACGGAAGCGACGACGACGCTCCAACTCACCGGTGCCGGAAATGAACTCCCGGTGCGTCAGTACGGCGTCCCAGAGTGCCGGAACGCCTTCGCCCGTCGAGCCCACCGTTGGCACGATGGGTGGACGCCACATGTCATCGGTGAGATCCGACAGATCGAGCATCTGCTCGAGATCCCGACGCGTCTCCTCCACACCCTTGCGGTCGGCCTTGTTGATCACGAAGATGTCGGCGATCTCCATCAGTCCGGCCTTGTTGGCCTGCACGGCATCACCCCACCCGGGATTCACCACCACGACGGTGGTGTCGGCCTTGCCGGCGATCTCCACTTCGACCTGACCCACACCGACTGTTTCGACCAGCACCCACAGTCGGCCGATGGCGTCGAGAAGGCGTATGGCTTCGGGGGCGGCCAGTGACAGTCCCCCGAGATGACCGCGGGTGGCCATGGATCGAATGAAGACACCGGGATCGGTGGCATGGTCCTGCATGCGGACGCGATCGCCGAGAATGGCTCCACCAGTGAACGGCGAGGAGGGATCGATGGCCAAGACGGCCACCTCCAGCTGCTGGCGGCGCAAATGTCCGATGATCGAGGAGGTCAAGGTGCTCTTGCCTGCCCCGGGGGCCCCGGTGAGTCCCACGGTGTAGCAGTGTCCTCCGTGTGGGTAGGCCAGTCGTCCGATGGTGCGAGCTTCTGCACCACCGCGTTCGATCATGGACAACAAGCGGGCCAGGGCACTGCGGTCACCCTCGAGGGCCGCAGAGAAGAGTGACTCGGGATCCCGGTCGCGCCGGCTCACACGTTCACCACTTCGGTGACGCCGTCGACCCGATCGCGCATGATGCGTTCAATGCCCTGCTTCAGGGTTTGAGTGGAAGCTGGACACGTCCCGCATGCTCCCACCAAGGTCACGGACACGACACCCGTGGTTTCGTCCACGCCCTTCAACTCGATGTCGCCGCCATCGGCCTGGAGAGCCGGACGGATCGCTTCGATGGTCTCTTCGACCTGTGTACGCATGGAATTCGTCACTGAGTTTTCCTGGTCGTTCCTGGATGGGGGCATGGAGGAAGGGGCGACATAGATCGTAGAGTGGACCGGGCAGAGAACCTCTGTCCTGATCCGAGTCGGAGAGAACCACCGTGCCCGAATCCAATATTCTTCCCATGCTCGCCCACCAGGGCGGATGGGACGAGATTCTCCTCGTGGTCGGTCCGATAGCGGTGATCGTCGGGTTGCTGGTGATCGTCAAACGTCGCCTCGACGCAGCCTCACGGAGCAGACGAGGTCCGCTCGATCGCGGCTCCAAGGGTCGCTAGCCGCCCCACGATGTCGTCGTACCCGCGGTCGATGTGGTCGACCCCGGAAATCACCGTTCGACCCTCGGCGGCGAGGCCGGCGACCACGAGCGCGGCACCGGCGCGGATGTCCGGTGCCACGACTGCGGCACCCCGCAAACGCTCGACACCGCGCACGATTGCATGGTGACCATCGGTGCGGATGTCCGCTCCCAGTTTGGAGAGTTCCTCGACGTACCGGAATCGACCGGGATACAAGTTCTCGGTCACGATGCCCATACCTTCGGCCACAGCCAACATGGTCACGAGCAGAGGCTTGTAATCGGTGGCCAACCCCGGATAGGGCAATGTCTGCACGTCGACCGCCCGGAGTCGATCCGACGCGACGAGATGTACTCCGTTCGAGACAGCGGTGATGTCGAGTCCCATGTCGCTCATCCGTCGCAAGAGAACGGTCATGTGCGTGGGATCGACTCCCGAGACGGTGATCTCACCGCCGGCGACCGCGGCAGCCGAGAGATACGTGGCGGCCTGGATGCGATCGCCCACCACGGGATGGGAAACCGAACGCAACGAACCCCGTTCCACACCGGTGACGCGAACGACCGAACTGCCGATGCCCTGAATATCGGCTCCCATTTCCACCAGCAGACGGCACAGGTCGGCAACCTCGGGCTCCCGCGCCGCGTTGGCGATCACGGTTTCACCACGGGCATGAACCGCGGCAGTGATGATGTTCTCGGTCGCCCCCACCGATGGAAACTCGAGTTCGATTCGAGCCCCGCGCAAACGGTCGGCACGGGCCTCGATGCGATCGTCGATCACCTCGAATTCGGCTCCCATGGCCTGTAGGCCGGCAATGTGCAGATCGATGGGACGGACGCCGAAATCGTCACCACCGGGCATGTCGAGGCGCACCCGACCACAGCAGTCGAGCAGGGGCCCAAGAAGATTGATGGACGCGCGGATGCTTTCCACCAGCTGCGAGGGGGCGACGGTGTGCACGAAACCGGGATTGTCGATG
>JBMTPW010000068.1:0-8391 GCA_049444115.1 Ilumatobacteraceae bacterium
CGAGCGTCGTTCCGCTGCGCGGCATGCCCGCGACGAAGACGGCGGTCGCGTCGGAGAGGCCCGAATCGCCGAGCGCCTCCAGGTCAGTCGTGCTGCGGTGTCCCAGATGATCGACAAGATGAGCAAGGCGGGCCTGGTCACGGCCCGGTCCAATCGCATCACTCTGACTTCGGCCGGTGAACGTCTGGCTCAACAAGTGGTTCGACGTCATCGCTTGGCCGAGCGCTTCCTCACGGACGTCCTGGGTCTCAGTTGGGCCGCGGCCCATCTGGAGGCCGGCAAGTGGGAACACGTGTTGAGCGACGAAGTCGAGGCAGCCATCAACCGTGTACTCGGGGCACCGACCACTTGTCCCCACGGCAACCCGATCCCGGGTTCGCATTACGTGGTTCCCGACGCCGTGCCGTTGTCGAATCTGGATCCCGGCACGACCTTCACCGTGTCGCGCATTCCCGAGGAGCTGGAATTCACTCCTGGACTCCTCGAGTTCCTCCAGCAGTCCAGCATCCAGCCGGGTCGGATGGGAAGTGTTCGATCCACCACCGATGACGGATCCATGAAGGTGGAAATCGAGGGTCGGGTGGTCGGCGTGAGTGCATTCGCCTCGGCCCGAATCCTCGTGACCGCCTGAGACATCCCGCCATGATCTCCTCGGTCAAGACCACCGCCATCATCGTCGCTCTCGCCCTGCTCACCGGATGCGCGCCGACCACCTACGACTCCTCGATCGCCACATCCACCTCGACGACCCCGACGTCGACCGAACCGACGGGATCCGTCGAGGAATTGCTCGGCCGGATGTCCATTGCCATGGGCTCACTGTCGGGCTACATCGGACCCGATCAAACTGGCCGCACACCGGCGGGCAAGATGGAGCAACTTGCGCTCATCGAATCGTTGTGGTCGGCGGTGCGCGAAATCGTCCTTGGAAGTGATCCCGAGGCCGGGGATTCCCTGGGGCGAATGGTGACCCTGGCGCGTACGGCCGTGGAACGCAATCGACCCGCTGATGCCGACAAGGCCGCCCGATTCGCCGGTCAAGTCATCGATGACTACTTGGAGCGCTCGACCTAGACGGCCGGGCCGGACGTCATCGCCGCCGGGAGCGGACGGTGATGCACCACCGTGAGTCGCTGAGTGGAACGAGTCAATGCCACATAGAGCGCCCGCAGTCCGTGAGGTTCGGAATCCACGATGTCAGCGGGCTCGACCACCACCACTCCATCCAATTCCAAACCCTTGATCATGCTCACCGGTACCACGGTGACTCCGATGTCGAGGGCGCTGGTCGCAGCACGTCCATGATGGACACCGGCAGCATTCAATCGTGTCGAAATCTCGTCGGCCAGTGAATCGGGCACCACCACGGCAACGTTCCCACCGGCTACGAGTTCCAGGAGACGTCTTGTCTCACCCGCAACCGCAGCAGTCAATCGGTGGCGATCCTCGACGGCCACGATCTCCGGAGCCGCCGGGCCCGAGCGCACGGCGGTCGGCGGACGTAGATCGGGACTGGCGGCCATCATCACTCGATTCGCCAGATCCATGATTTGTCCCGGAATCCGGTAGCTCACCGACAATCCGATGATGCGCGTGTTCTTGACGGCAGGCAGGTGGTCGAGAAGGTCCTCCCAGGAGGATGGTGCGTGTACCCCGGTGGCCTGAGCCAGATCACCGACGACCGTCATCGATCCTGACAACGAGCGCCTGGTGACCATGGCCAACTGCATCGGCGAGAGATCTTGGACCTCGTCCACGACGATGTGCCCGTAGGTGCGGATCTCGTCGGCCTCGTCGATTCTCCCGCCCTTTCTTGGCTTCGGGCCGAGATGAACCCGTGCCTCGTCCAACAGAGCGGCGTCCGCTCGAGTCCAACGCACCTCCTCCACCGATTCCGAACGAGTCCGATGGAGAGAAGCAATGTCGTCATCGGAGAAGTACCTCTTGGCAGCCAAATCCAGGAGCGCTCGCGAACCGAAGAGATCGTGCAGCAATTGCGCCGGTGTCAAGACGGGCCACATCCGTTCCAACATCGCCCAGACGTCGTCGTTGCGTCTCAGCGCCTCACGCACTTCATCACCGGACGCATCGCCGTCGCGCCACGTCGCGGCCAATGCCGACCAGACTTCGTTCTCGACGAAGCGACGCGCCGCGTTGTGGCGACGAAAGCGTCGACGGGCCGCCTGAACGATGCGTTTGGATTCCTCGACCCGCAGCGTGACATAGCCTGAACGGAAAGGGAATCGTTGCGACTCGCGCAGAGGCCGCTGCCGATCCCGGACCGCCTTTTCGACGACCGCCGACATCCTCTCGTCACCTTTGACCCCCTCGGCGCGACTCGAATCGGGCCGACCTTTGCTGTCGGTGACCCAGAGAACACCCGGCACCAGATCCTGAAGGACGACTTGTTCCACACCGGCTTCACCGAGCGAGGGCAATACCTGTTCGATGTACCGCAGGAACACTCGGTTCGGTCCGATCACCAGCACGCCCTGATCTTCGAGGGGGAAGCGATTGGTGTAGAGCAGGTACGCCGCGCGGTGCAGTGCCACGACCGTCTTGCCGGTTCCGGGACCACCTTGTACCACCAGGACACCAGGTTGTGGAGACCGGATGATCTCGTCCTGTTCGGACTGGATCGTGGCCACGATGTCGCCGAGGCGTCCAGTTCGACCGCGTTCGATCGACGCCAAGAGCGAGCTGTACCCACGTAGTCCGGTCCCCACCTGGGTCACTTCGCCCGAGTCCCCGGGGACGAGATCGTCGGATGTCAGGTCGTCGAGCCCGTCGTCGTGCCCGATACCCAGATGACCGCGACCGAAGAGTTCGTCCTCGATACCGAGCAGCCGGGAGCCCTGGATCACGAAGTGGCGTCGTCGAGCCAACCCCATGGGCTGCCGACCGGTGGCGCGGTAGAAAGGTTCAGCCACCGGGGCCCGCCAATCCACCACCACCGGTTCACGGTCGTCATCCGATACCGCCAGGCGGCCGATGTGGAAGGTCTCGAGACCGTCACCCTCGTGTCGGTCGATCCGACCGAAGACCAAGGCGGCATCGCCCAACTCCAGATCCGTCAAGCGCTTCACCAGAGCGTCGTCGATGGCATTGCGTTCGAACCGATTCTGGAAGGTTCCTCCCATTCCCGATTCGGTGAGGTTCCTCATCTTCCAGGCGTCCTGTCGGCTGCGCTCCAGACACGCGTACGCATGATCGATATAGGCCTGTTCATCGACGAGGTCTGGGTGCTGGGCGGCCATGGTGCTCGATATCCGTGCCGAAGGAAAAAATGGCGTTTCGGTACTCTACCGTCGGAACTCCATGACGAAGAAGACATCGCACCATGGCTCCCGGGCTACACCGGCAGTTCAGACTCTCAGTCGCGCCGGCGTGCCGTTCACCATTCACACCTTCGAGATTCCCGCACATGGCGATGGCGCCGGATACGGCATGGCCGCAGCATCTGCACTGGGAGTGGAGCCCGATCGGGTCTTCAAGACACTGGTTGTCGCGGTCAGTGGATCGGCTCATCCACATGTCGTCGCCATCGTTCCGGTTTCCCGACAGGTGAACTTGAAAGCACTCGCTCACGTCCTGTCGGCCAAAAGAGCCGAACTGCTCGATGGTGCAGACGCCGAACGACTGACCGGCTACGTGGTCGGCGGCATCAGCCCATTCGGTCAGAAGCGCGTCTTGCCGACGGTGATCGACGCGAGCGCCCGGTCGTGGCCGAGCATCTTCGTGTCCGCGGGACGACGCAACGCCGACGTGGAGGTTCGTCCCGAGGACGCGATTGCAGTTCTCGAGGCAACGGTCGCCGAAATAGCCGAACGCGGTTGGACGTGACCGGTCGCAACTTGGCAACCGTCTTGAAGACGACCACCCCGGTGGGGCGGTCAGTGAGAATCAGTCGAGGGCGCGGACGTCGCGGGCTTCATCACCCTTGCGTCCGGGACCGATCTCGAATTCGACCTTCTGGCCTTCCTGCAGGGTCTTGTACCCCGATGACTGGATCTGGGAGAAGTGAACGAACACATCGGGTCCGTCTTCGCGGGAGATGAACCCATACCCTTTTTCTGCATTGAAAAACTTGACTGTGCCGAGCGCCACGGCGGTACTCATTTCTGTTCGGTGCCTCACTTTGTGCGAGGTGCCCCCACCCTATGCCGTCTCAGGGCCTTCTGCGTCACGGAAAACTCAGAACCGGCCCGAAATTGCCCTCTTTCGTCGAGGCGACGCCTGTCGAACCGTGACGCGCTACCGTCCCGCCGGAGGAGAACACTGATATGAGTCCCCGTCATCCCGCGTCCGAGCCCTCGTCAGATCCCCGAACCTACGGATTCGCCCATACGCTGCGGGTCCGTTTCGCCGAAACCGACGCCATGGGCATCGTCCATCACAGTCGCTATCTGCCCTACTTGGAGGAGGCCCGCGTGGAGTACCTGCGCTCCCTGGGCCATCCCTATGCCGACGACCGTTCCTCCGGTCGCGATTTAGCCGTTCTGGAATTTCATGTGCGATAACCCGCGCCACTGCGTTTCGACGACGTGGTCACCGTGCACCTCCGGCCGAGCGCTGCGAGCGGGGCCTCGTTCACGATCGATTATGCCCTCACCGTCCACGGGATGGTGACCACCACCGCGCGCACCGTACACGCCTATGTGGATCGCGATGGGAGGCCGCATCGCCTTCCGAGTTGGATCAAGGATCTGACGGCCTCGTCTAGATGACCGCTTCGATGAGGCGCGGCCCCCGTTGATCCATCGCCGATCGGAAGGCCGCCGAGAACTCTTCGATGGTTTCGGCTCGCACGGCCTCGACCCCCATGCCCCGGGCGAGTGCCACCCAATCGAGATCGGGTCGCGACAGATCGAACATCGACAACGCCTTGGTGTCGCCCTCGGCCATCAGTGCAGCCGCTCCGGTGCGATTCAGTTCGAGACGAAGAATGCCATAGGCGCGATTGGAAAAGATGACCGTGGTGACATCCAGGTTCTCCCGAGCCTGGGTCCACAATGTCTGCAGCGTGTACATGGCGCCACCGTCTCCGTGCAGGCAGACCACCTTGCGATCGGGACAGGCCACCGCCGCACCGGCGGCCACCGGCAATCCTTGGCCGATCGAACCTCCGGTGAGCGACAAATGGTCGTGCGGACGGGCCGTCGCCAAAGCGAGTCCGGGACCGATGGCGTTGGTAGCCGCTTCCTCGGACACGATGGAGCCCTCGGGTAGATAGCGGGCCACCACCTGACCCACAGTGAATTGATCCAAACGTCCCGATGGTTCCTCGGGACGTGCCAGCACCGCTCGTACTGCCTCCGATGATCCACGGGGGGCGATCAGATCGGCCACGGCAACGAGAGCAGCGACCGCGTCCTCGTGGGGATGGGCCAGATAGGTGATCTCGGTCGTCTCGGCGGTGCACCAGCTGGCCCGTCCCGGGTAGGCGAAGAAGGACACCGGTGGTTTGGCCCCCACCAGGATCAGGTGGTCGAGATCCGCGAGCGACTCCACCAGTTGCTCGGCGAAGTACGGCAGACGTTCGACTGCCACCCGGCCTGCGCCACGCTCGAGACGGGGGGCGAAGGTGTCGCAGAGCAGGCGCGCCCCGGTGGCTGCGGCGATGCGACCCGCCGCCTCCAAACCGGCGCCGATCAACGGAGCGCCGCGCATCAGGACTCCGACCCTGGTCTTGCGTCGGCGCATGGTTTCGAGAATGCGCGTCACGTTCTCGATGGCCTCGGTGGACACCGAACTCGCTGACGCCACCGGCAGTGGTGGCGCGGGCTGGTGGGCCTCCAACCAAGCCACATCGGCCGGCAGGATCAAAGTCGCCACCTGTCCCGGCGGCTGACACCCGGCGCGCACGGCCCGGGCGGCGTCTGCGGCCACGGTCAGAGCACTCACGCTGGAGTGGATCCACCCCGACACCGGGCGGGCCAATCCGACGATGTCGCTGGCCAAGGGCGCGTCGTACATCGCGTGGGTCGTGGCGTGATCTCCCACCACGTTCACCACCGGCGAGGCGGCCCGGCGCGCATTGTGCAGATTCGCCAGACCGTTGGACAAGCCAGGCCCGAGGTGCAACAAGGTCACCGCCGGTCGGCCGGCCATGCGGGCGTACCCGTCGGCCATCCCGGTGACCACCCCTTCGAAGAGGCCGAGCACTGCCCGCATGCCATCGACCCGATCGAGAGCGGCAACGAAATGCATCTCGGAGGTGCCCGGGTTGGCGAAACAGGTGTTCACTCCGGAATTCACCAAGGTCCGCAGCACACTCTCGGCACCATTCATCAGCGACCCCCTCCTAGGCTCTCAACGGTAATGTTCCGGGACCATGGCCGAAAGATCGACGATCGAGCCCCAGGATCCTGTCGCTGCGGTCCTCGCCGATCTCTGGATCAAACGCCGTCCCGAGCTGGTATCCGATCTCAGTGCTCTGAGAGCGCGTTTGGATGACCTGGTTCGAGCCCCGAAGGATCGAGTACATCGTGCCCGTGCAACCGCTCTCGCTCACCGATTGCACGGTGCATTCGGCGTCTTTGGGTTCACCGCGGTCAAGATTCGAATCGGCGAGATCGAAACTGCTTTGCGGAATGGCTCCGAGATCACGACATCGACGGTCGCCGCGGTCGAAACCCTGCTTCGAGAACTTCCTCGGTGAGGTTCCGACGTCAATCCACGGGCCGGGCGACTTCGTCGACACTGTTCAACAGGAGTGCCAACTGGGTGCGATTGTCGCGACCGAGCAACGAGAGCAGACGTGAGATGCGATTGCGCACCGTTTGGGAGCTCAAGTAGACCTCTTCGCTGATCTGTTTGTCGGCTTTGCCTTCGGCGATGAGCTCCATGATCTGCCGATCCGTCTTGCCGAGCGACAGCAAAGTGAGTACACCGCGCTCGTCCAATCGAGTGAAGACATCGGCCAGACGCACCTGATCCAAGAACGACCGACCGGCCGCCACGTCGAGAACTCGTTCGATGATGTCCCGAGGTTCGGATGACTTGTCCATGAGGTCGGAGGCTCCGATGCGACTGGCCTCACTGATCACCTCATCGGAGACGAACGCCGTGAGAAAGAGAATCCGACACGAAGGGTGCTGCGCACGTATGTGGCGGGCGATCTCCAAACCTGACCGACCTTGCAGGTGCACGTCCAGGACCGCAACGTCCACTGCAGTCCGGGCGAGGAATTCGAGCGACTCCTCGTACGACGAGACCGCACCGACCACCTCGATGTCCGGTGACGTGCCGAGAACCGCAACCAGGGCATCGCGCACGATCGGGTGGTCGTCACACACCAGCACCTTGGCGTACCGAATGGGCTCCCTACCTGCTTGTACGGTCATAGTTCTCTCTGCTTGGCCGCACATCGCTTCGGTCGGCGGGCAAAGTATACGCAACTCGGGACAATTGTCATGACCACTTTTCCAAATTCCGTCGACTGGTGATCGAGCCGGATTCGACCCGAATCACGCAAGTGCATGGGTCGTCCCGGAATGCGGAGCGTCCCCATGAGATACCCGCGTCAGTCACTCGGCCACTCCGCGGCGGTGGCCAGCAGTTCCTCACGGAAATCCGGATGGCTGATTCGGGCCAGAGCCTGGGCTCGCTCAGCGATCGACAGACCGGCAAGTTCGGCAACCCCGAACTCGGTGACGACCACATCCACCTGATGACGCGGCGTGGTCACCACACTGCCCTCGGGCAGGCGTCCAAGAATGCGCGAAATCCGTGCACCGTTCAGCACACTGGTCGAGGGAAGGCAGACGAGGCTGCGCCCGCGGGTGGTCAGTCCGGGCCCTGCCACGAAATCCTCGTGGCCCCCGATCCCCGAGAATTGTCGTCCGCCGACCGAATCGGCGATCACCTGCCCGGACAGGTCCACGGCCATCGCACCATTGATCGACACCATGTCACGATTGCTGGCGATCACTTCGGGCGAGTTCACGATTCCCACCGGCAAGAAGCGAACTTCACGATTCTCGTGCAACCACGAGTAGAGATCGGGCTCCCCCGCGGCAAAGGTGGTCACCGAGAATCCGTCGAAGGCGTTGCCCTTGTTGTTGACAACTTTTCCGGCCTGATACAATCGCATCAGGCCGGTGGTGAACATCTCGGAGTGGATGCCGTACCCGCCTCCCGGACCCTCGGCGAGTTTCGTGGCGACCTGGGTGGGAATCCCTCCGATGCCGGTCTGCAGCGTGCATCCATCATGAATGAATCCCATTGCCAACTCGGCAATGGTCAGTTCGGCATCATTGGGTTGCACATCGGCAAGATCGAGCGGCCGCCGATCGGAGATGATCAGGTGATCGATGTAGCGCACGTCGATGGAGAGTGCGTACCCGCCCTCCACGTAGCCGTCCTCCATCCCGAAGGTCCGCGGGTAAT
>JBMTPW010000069.1:0-8261 GCA_049444115.1 Ilumatobacteraceae bacterium
CCTGCGGCCACCAGAGCATCGATGAGTTCCTGTCGCGACGAACCGTTCGCTTCCGCGATTTCGGCCAGAGTCTTGCCGGACTTCATTTCCGCCCGCAGTTCTTGCGCATCGAGACCGAGGAAGGTCGCCGCCGTGTCGAGAATTTCACGGACGTGATGGCGACGTTCCATACCCGGGCCGCGATGTGGGCGCCGATTCCCGACGGGACCGGGCTCGCCCTCGTGAACCATGGCCGAATCGCCGTGATCTCGGACATCTCGAGTCACGCTGTCCGACTGCGTCGATGCTCCGGCGGCGAAGGGCCACCCGGCCGCCAGGCCTGCACCGGCACCGGCCACCAGGCCAAGCGTCAGACCCGCAGCCATGATCGTTCTCGAGCGACGCCCTCTTCCATTCGAGCCGCCAGCGGCGGCATTCGTTTCAGTGTTCTCCGTGGTCATTTCTTCTCCGTTTCCATCACCATCGCTGGTGATCCTTCAATCGAGGTGATCGTCACCGATCACCTGTCTCTTCGTTCATCACTCTGACCAACGTGGGTGAGACCGGCTTTGGGTGGGGGTGAGAATCGGGTGAGAACGATCAGGGTCGAGCCAGGGGAGCCAACGGCAACGAGAAGCCCACTTCCGCTCCCCCTTCGGCTCGATTGCGAGCGAAATGCGAGCCGCCGTGCAGACGAGCCACTTCGGCCACGATCGACAGTCCCAAACCCGAACCCGGAAGAGTCCGCGCCTCATCGGACCGATGGAAGCGCTCGAAGACGAGATCCACCTCACCATCTGGAATTCCCGGGCCTTGGTCGCGCACCGTCACGGAGATTGCGCCGTCCGCGACCGCCAGGTCGATGTCGATGCGGCCACCGGATCCGTCGAACTTGACGGCATTGTCGAGAAGATTGGTCACTGCCCGCTCGATGAGCGCCCGTCTGCCCACGACCACGGGTTCTTCGATTCCGATGCGCATCGTCGGTTCGATCTGCCGCCCCGAGCGCCGTTGCGTTCGCTCGGCCACCTCCCGTACCAGTGCGATCATGTCGATGGATTCGGAAGGAACAGACATCGGCGTCGATGTCTGTTCCACGGCCAAGGTCAAGATCTCGTCCACCAGTTGGGCCAACTCCTCGGCATCGCGATTGAGATCGTCGAGAACCCGCGAACGCATGTCCGCGGTCAAGTCGTCGTGCCGGCGAAGCACATCCACGTTCATCCGCAGGCTCGTGAGTGGTGTCCGCAATTCGTGACCGGCATCCTGAACGAGTCGTTGCTGCTGATCTTTCGAACGTGACAAGGCCTCGAGCATGTCGTGGAAGGATCGGCCGAGACGTCCGACTTCGTCGGCTCCCGCGACGGGTACGTCGATATCGAGTCGTGTCGTGCTGGCGATCTCCTCGACAGTCGTCGACAGCCGTCGCAAGCGGGAGGTCGTTCCACTCGCCACGAACCAACCGGCAAATGCCGCAAGGAGGGCGATCGAACCTCCGATGATGAGGATCCGATGTTGCAGGTCGTCGAGAACGTTGTGCGTCTCGGCCAAATCGCGTCCCACCTGGACGATCACCACACCCGATGCGCCGAGATCGACGGCTACCGTGCGGATTCGGTACGCCTGGCCCTGGGTCGAGGTCGCCGTCTCCACCTCAACGGCCCTCGACTCGATCAGTCCTGATCCGCCGAATCCTGGCTGCCTCGAGGGCCCAGCCGATGACAACGAAGTCGCCGGCAGTTCGACACCGTCGGTGGCGGCCAGGACGTTTCCATCGCGATCCGAGACCTGAACGACGAACTGCTCGATTCCCAAGGGGCGTTCGGGAACATTGACCACGACTCGACCGCGAGGGCCGAAACGTACCGAGGGATTGGGTCGATCAAGAAGGCGATTCGTGGCCTCCACCAAGGAACGGTCGATTTCCGTGAGCAATCGTGATTCCACCGATCGGTAGGAGATGAATCCGATCGAGGCCGAGGACGCGACCATCACCATGCTCATGACGATCGTGAGTTTCCAGCGCAGGCTCACGGCGAGACCCGCAGCGAATAGCCCACGCCGCGGATGGTGTGGATCAGACGTGCTTCACCGTCGGTGTCCACTTTGCGGCGGATGTAGCCGATGTACACGGCCAAGTTCTTCGAGTCCGGCCCGAAGTCGTATCCCCAGATGCGGTCGTAGATGGTCGAATGATCGAGAACGATGCCCTGATTGCGGACGAGCAACTCCAGGAGATCGAATTCGGTCTTGGACAGATCCACCTCGCGCTCGCCGCGGCGAACGCGCCGCGACGAGGTATCGATCATCAAATTGTCGATCGTGAGAATCGAGCCGTCATCGTCACGACTGCGGCGCCGCAAGAGGGCCCGGATGCGAGCCAGGAGTTCTTCCAGCGCGAACGGCTTGGGCAGATAATCATCTGCTCCGGCATCCAGCCCTTCAACTCGGTCACTGGTCTGGGTGCGGGCCGTCAACATCAGAATCGGTACTTCGTTCTTCTCACTGCGCAGGACCCGGCAGACGGTGATGCCATCGACGTTGGGCATCATCAGATCGAGCACCACCAGATCGAAAGGCTGTCGCCGAAGTTCGTCGAGGGCCCGCGCCCCATCGGTCACCGCCACGGTTCGGTAACCCTCGAGAGACAGGGCGCGATCCAGGGATTCACGGATCGCCCGGTCGTCGTCGGCAATGAGCACGCGGCCACTTTGGCTCTGACGACTTTCGGTCACGATGACAGTCTGCCGGTCATCGGTAAGGGGATGGTGAGAAACGTCGGTGCAGTAGCGTTTGCCAGTGGCTCACGTCAAGGCTCATCCGCTTCGGGCCGGAATCCATTTCGTGTCCATCGTGAGTGGAGCGACCGTGGTCGGCCTGATCACCGGCGCGGCCTCCTGGTTGCTCTTCGAGGCCCTCGATCAGGCCACCGAGACTCGGCTCGAGTACGGCTGGCTGGTTTGGTTGCTGCCGCTCATGGCGCTGGTTCTCGGTCTCGTGTACCACGTCGGAGCCGGCGAAAGTCGCGCCGGCACCTCGCTCGTCATCGAGCGATCGTTGGAGTCGGAACGGCCAGAGGGTCCGGTGACGGTCCCCTATCGACTCGCGCCGCTCATCTTCGGTGCCACCTACGCCGCCCAACTCGTCGGAGCGTCGGTCGGTCGCGAGGGGGCGGCCATCCAGATCGGCGGATCGCTCACCAGCCTGGTGTCCCGGCCACTTCGTCTGCAACCACGCGATGCCCGACTCCTCTTGGTCGCCGCAATCGCCGGAGCCTTCGGAGGAGCCTTCGGCGTTCCCGTGGCCGGTGCGGTATTCGGCCTGGAGGTCCAGCAAACCGGGCGACTGCGCTACGAAGGCCTGGCCCCCGCACTGGCGGCGTCGATCACCGCCGACCGTGTCGTCGAAGCTCTCGGGCGTTCCACACCGATCGCGAACATCGCCGTGGACGTGGACGGTTCTCTCCTCCTGCGACTGGCACTCGTCGGACTGGTGGCCGGCACTGCAGCTCGCCTCTTCATCACCCTCACCGCGTCGGTGCGACGTCTTCTGCACCGCCACGTGGTCTGGGCACCGGTTCGGCCGGTCGTCGGAGCGGTGGCCACGCTTCTTCTCATGATCCTGGTCGGTCGTGACTATCTCGGATTGTCTCTGCCCTTGATCGACGGTGCCCTCGGCGGAGAACTCGCCGACTGGTGGGATCCGGCGCTGAAGATCCTCTTCACCGCCGTGGCGCTCGGCAGTGGAATTCCGGGTGGAGAGGTCACGCCACTTTTCGTCGTTGGAGCGACATTGGGATCGGTCCTCTCCGCACCGCTCGGACTTCCGCCCGACATCGGCGCGGCCGCCACCTTCGCCGCGGTCTTCGGTGCCGCTGCCAACACCCCCATCGCCTGCACCGTGCTGACCATGGAACTGTTCGGTGCGGCCATGGTCGTCCCAGCAGCCGTCGTGTGCATCGTGGGCTTCGCCGTCTCTCCCGAACGCGGTATCTACGAGGGACAGTCTCCCGGCGCTAGGAAAGACCTCCGGGCCAGCGCAAGACCACGACCTCGCGCATGAATTGCGGTGGATGGACCGTGATCCACTGACGAATCTCATCATCGCGGGACGCCGACAGACACAGTCGACGGCGCGCCGACGCCGTGAGGGCATCGGGCTCATCGGCATGACGAGCCATGGGGGGTCGGGGAACGACCGAGATCTCAGGATCGAAACCGAGAGCTCGGAGCACGGCCACGGCATCCTCGGCCGTCGGTCCACTCGGACGATCCAGGTTCCAGAAATGCTTCCACGCCTCGTTCCAGGCGGCGAGCGGATGCTGCCGGGGCAACACCACCACCACACCCAACCGCGCCATGGCCGTAAGCGCCACGACGAAGGGCTCGAGATCGGGAACGTTGAAGAAGACGTGGTGACACACCACGACATCGCACGGTTCGAGTGGATCTCCAGCCAGCTCGCGCTCGATCACCACATCGGGCCAACGTCCCTGGACGTCCTGGAACTCCACTCCGAGTTCCTCGGCGGCCTGCGCGAACCGCGCCAACATCGCCGGGCTCTCGTCGACTCCCACGAGGCGCGTCGCTCGCGGAACCAATGGAAGCGATGAACGACCTCCACCACATCCCACGTCCATCACCGATCCCCCTTCGACCGGGAGGAGTTCCCGAGCGAACTCGTAGATCGGACTCGTGGGATCGATGGTCTCGTCCACGGCGAACGAGGCTGGATCGTGGGACCACGGCGGCACTTCGGCTCGGGCCAGGATGTCATCGGGAATTGCCCAGCCCAGGAGTTGCGTCCGCCACCTCTGCCCAGCCTCGGTCATCGGCAGGTTCGGTTCGGTCGATGACGACACGGTCGACTGCTATCGGGAGATGTCGAGAACGCGAATCGGCAGGACTCTCGGCCCGCGAATCTGACCGACGCTCCACTGCACGTCGTCGTTCGTGCCACCGAGGGTGAAGGACGGGAAGCGCCCGATGAACTCTTCGATGGCGACTCGCAATTCCAGCCTGGCCAGATTGGATCCGAGACAACGGTGAATGCCGAGACCGAACGCAGCGTGGCGATTCTCCTGTCGATCGATCACGAATCCATCGGCATCGTTGAATTCGGCCGGATCCAGATTCGCCGCCGGGAAAGGCAGAAGAACCCAGTCGTCGACCTTCATCGGGCATCCGTGGAAGTCGTGATCCTTGGCCACCAAACGGGCCATGGTGACCGGAGCGTACGCCCGCAGGAATTCTTCGATCGCCGTCGCCATCACTTCCGGTTCCCGCACGAGTCGCTCGAGATCCTCAGGATGGGTGGCCAAGTGCCACAAACTCGAACCGATGGCACTCCAGGTCGTATCGATTCCCGCCAGGAGCAACAAGATGATGGAGCCCCCGACATGGTCTGGTGAAAGCTTCTCACCGAAGAGTTCGACGTTCATCAGATAGCTGGTCAGGTCGTCCCGCGGATTCGACGCGTGGTCTTCCACCTGAGCGGCGATGTAGGCATCGAGTCGTTCGAAGGCCGCCATGCGCACTTCGGGGTCGTTGTTGATCCCTTCCAGGACGTCGTGAACGAATTCTCGGAACAAGTCCTGGTCCTCGAGCGGGAAGCCGAGCATCCGGGCGATCACGTTCACAGGAATGTGCTGGGCGTACTGCACCGCTGCATCGATCAGGCTCCCGCGGCGGGCGTCGGCCTCCATCCGGTCGAGCAGATCACGGCACAGTGTGCGGACTTCGGGCTCCCAGGGTTCGATCTTCTTCGGCGCAAAGGGTGGAAGGAGCAGACGGCGGGCTTCGTGATGAAAGGGGGGATCACTGGTGATCGGCGGCGCTCCCCCGATCGGTGCCGGATCCTCCGGAACTTGTGTGCTCACCACCACGGCCCGGCTGGTGAAGTGCTCGGTGTCGTAAGCGATCTCCCGCACCAGATCATGAGTCACCGGAAGCCAGACGCCTCCGTAGCGGTTGGAATGAGCAACGGGGCAGGTGTCGCGCAGAGTCGACCAGATTTCGGGCGCTCGCCGGTTGTAGTCCGGATCGGCGTGATCGAAGTCGGTGGCCCAGTCGGTGACCGCACCGTAGATCGACCCGTCGAAGGCCACTTGATCCTGGTCGCTCATCGAATCACTCGGTGATGGTGATGGCGAACTCGGGACAGTTGGCCACTGCCAGACGGGCACGCTCTTCGAGTTCCGGACGTACGGTGCCGTCACCCACGACCACGGCATTGCCGTAGTCGTCCACATCGAACAATTCCGGGGCCAATGCGTAACAGCGATTATGACCCTGGCACTTCTCTGCATCCACGTGTACGCGCATGCGCCCACAGTACCTCCTGCGATCGACCGACCACCGCGGCCGGACCACCGAGGAACTTGCAGGGATCCGCCTCGTGCACTTGACTGCTTCCGGTGTCAAATAGCGCGCTCGCCATTCTCCTCCCACCGTCGGAGGGCAAAGCCCCTGGAGGAACTGGGACCTGGAGAGCCGGCTCCGGCCGATTCGGTCGGCAACTCGGATCGTCCCGACGCAACGTCATGGAGTCTCTGGTCATGGCCGAAGGTGGTGATGCCCGTTTGCTCGGCGTGAATGGCTCTCATCTCGACCGAGCTCGCGCCACCAATCGAGCTCTCGACGGAGCACCGACCATGCCCGCTCACGAGCGCTACACGGGAGTGGTCTGGGACCATCTGTCGGTCGGGACTCTGTCGCAGCGAGCGCGCTCCCGAGCCACCGAATCAGTGGTCGTGCTCTCAGGACTACTCGGATTGGTCGGAATCGACGATCGGATCCCCGACTACAAGTTGAAGATGGGGGCATCGCTTCCGGGCCTGGGCAAGGTCTCCACCTGGTGGAGACCCCGGCTTTCTCCGGTCCTCAACGCCTGGCTCGATGACGGACGTCCCGTCGTGGATCTTCTTCCCCAGGAACACCGGGCCGCCTGGTCACCCGAGGATTCACTCGGTGAACGTCGCATCATCGTCGACTTCGTGAATCCGACCGGACGCACAGTCGGGCACGACGCCAAGGCCGCCAAAGGTCTCCTGGTTCGGCACCTGCTCGAATCGAAGGAATCTCCCGGGCGAGCACTGCGCACTTTCCGGCATCCGCAGTTCGAACTTCGACTCGGTTGAGGCGGACTATTTCAACTTCTCCGCGAAGAAATCCAGGACCTGTCGCACACTCGTCTCGTCGCGTTGTTCGGTGAGCACCGAATGATCCGACTTGTTGGCCGATGGAAGCTCCACGGCGATGAAGGCATCACCAAGAAGTTCGCGCAGGGTGTCGAACCGCGTGCCCACCAGTCGATCGTCGGTGAATCGCAGGCCGAGCACCTGGCATCCCTCTCGTGCTCGCCTCACCACCACTTCCCGGTCGTCCGGTGACAAGTTGAGATCGGCGGCCCGGCGCGCGCCGATGCTGAAGGGCAGGGATGGTTGGCTCAGCACCGGAGCCACCACGTGATCATCCACCATCATTCCGAGCGCGAATCCCCCCGAAAAGCACATGCCGACGGCCCCGATACCGGGACCGCCGAGTTCGGTGTGCAACTGGCGACCCAAGGCCCGCAGCCAAGCGATGATCGGTGACGTGCGGCCGGTGGCCATGGTGACGAACTCCCGCGAGATGCAGACCCTGGCCATCGAGGAGGCGAGATATGCCCCCGACGGAGCCTTGCCGGGAGTGCCCACGACATCGGGCATCACCACCGTGAATCCGGCATCGACGACCTCATCGGCGAACCGAAGAACGGCCGGGGTGATCCCGGGAATCTCGTGGACCACGATGATTCCAGGACCCGAACCCCGCCGATACGTGTCGTGCGTGATCCCCGCGGCCGTGAAGGATCCCTTCGTCCAGCCGGAAAGTTCGGCGCTCTCGGTCTTCACGGTCATGCCAGTCTCCTCACGGCCTCGAGGGCCCGCTCCGCCAGTCCCTCAGGACCCGATCTCATGGTGGTCAGATCGATTCCCGTCTGGGCACCCATCGCCCCGTGAAGGTAGCGGGCGTAGACGCCTTCGCTGATCACGGCCAGACGCCAACACGAGAACGCCACGTAGTAGTCGATACCGCTGACGTCGCGTCCCGTCCTGGAAGCGTATCGGTCCACGAGATCGCGGTAGAGGGCGAAGCCCCCGGCGGGGGTGGGATCATTGGCCCGCAACGCGCTCGAGGGACCATCACTCCAGTACACGCCCAAGTAGCCCAGATCGGCCAGAGGATCTCCGAGTGTGCACAGTTCACAATCCAGCACCGCAGCGATCCGTCCGGCCGGCG
>JBMTPW010000070.1:0-8244 GCA_049444115.1 Ilumatobacteraceae bacterium
GGCCCGCCATCCACCACTGATCCTGATCTTCGAGATACGACTGGGCGCTGAACCGAGGTACCAGCACGGCCAATGAGTTCACTCCCCGACCCACGAACTCGGTGATGTCGTACTCGCTCGGTAATCGGCTGTCGGTTCCGTATCCGACCAACTCCCCGTTGACGAAGACGGCGTGCACACTTTCGGCACCGCCGATGTGCACCACGATGCGGCGTCCTTTCCAGGCCACCGGAACTCGGAAGGTGCGCCGATACACCCCCGTGGGATTGCCCTCGGGAACTTCTGGCGGCCGCAGCGGCCATGGCATCTGCACGTTGGTGTACCAGGGATGATCGCCCATTCCCTGCATGGTCCAGTTCCCGGGCACGTCGACCGAGGTCCACTTGGATCCACCCGGTGCATCGACGGCCACGGCCGAAGGGGGCACTGCGTCAGGATTGGCCCACAGCCGCAACTGCCAGCGACCGTCCAGACTGCTCCACCACGGACTGTCATCACGTCGACCGCGGGCGGCATCGGCATCGGGGAAAGCCGTGAGTGGCTGGCGCATCGGCAGGCGACCAATCGACACCACCGATGGATCGGTCCACGGCCGAAAGGCGGCAAAGGCTCTCAGCACGATGTCGCACCTTCGGTCCCTGCAGACATCACTGATACTGCTCGGGAAGTTCGCACCAAATGGTGAGTCCGTACTTCACACCGCTGATCAGGGGCAGGGTCTGATGCGGATGAGTCACCAGTGACGGCCACGCCAGAAGTGCCCCGACGGAAACCGACGAGTTGTCGAAGGACTGGCGGGGGAAGTCCAGTTGCGCACCTTCATAGCCATCGTTCAACTTCACCGAACCGGACACTTGAGCAACATCATGGTGGATGCGGAGCGATGTCTGCGCATCCATGCTGTATTTGATGATGAAGGCATCGCGCAGTCCGTAGTAGTCGATGAGCGGCCACACTTCTTGGAGCTGTGGCCAGATCCGCTCGCCGAAGTCGTTCTCCACATCCTCGAACAAGTCGCCACTGATGGCCGCCAGGCTGATCTCGAAACCGGGAACCGGATCTTCCGGTCGGGCGGCGAATCCACCCACCGCTTCGGCTGCATCGATGACCTCCCGACACAGGTCCGGGGTCCAAAAGGGCAGTTGCAGAATGTCGGGTGCCACCACGTCACAGCCGCATCGGTCATCGATGGCACCGTGATATCCCATCACGGGATCGCGGACATCGGACCGAGTCTGCTCGCTCATGGACTCCCAGTCTGCCAGCGCTCCGGCACGCTCCACGGAGTATGCGGAATTCTGGACAGGTCGAAGGCCTCGATCAGATCGCCGGCAGAGCGTGCACCACCGGTCGCACAGCCCAGACTCTCGGCCAGGGCCGCAAGAGCATCGTGGGCCTCCACTCCGAATGGCTGCAGATCCTCCAGAGTCACCGCACCGTGCCGTTTGGCCAATCGCTCACCGTCGGGTCCGATGACCAGGGGAACGTGCACGTAATCCGGCGTCGGGTACCCGAGCAGCCGCTGGAGTTCGATCTGCCCGCCGGTCACGGGCAGGAGATCAGCACCCCGCACCACCTGGGTGACGCCCTGGACGGCATCGTCCACCACCACCGCCAGGTTGTAGGCGGGTGCTCCATCATTGCGCTGCAACACGATGTCGCCGATCACTGAATCGGTCGGGCCAAGGAGATGATCGTCGACACGTATCGTGCGACCGTCGGTGCGCAGTCGCCACGCCGGTGGGCGTCCGGCACGCTCACGTTCGGTGCGCTCGGCAGGTCCCAAGGTACGACAGGTGCCCGGGTAGATGCCCTCGTGATTCGTGCCGTGCGGAGCGCGTACGGCTTCACGAATTTCTCGCCGACTGCAATAACAGGGATAGAGAGCGTCTTGTCGCCGCAGTTCGTCCAGAACCCGGCGATACACATCGAATCGCTCGCTCTGACGCAGGATGTCGCCGTCGTGATCGATCCCGAGTGCGGCAAGTTCGCGAAGTTGGCGACGTTCGTTCTCCACCGAGCTGTTGGCACGATCGAGATCCTCGAATCGCACCAGGAACTGGCCACCGGCCCGTCGAGCACACAGCCAGGCCACCAATGCCGTACGCAGATTGCCCAGATGCAGTGGTCCGGTCGGCGACGGAGCGAAGCGGCCGATCACCGCTTCATTGTGCCAAGTTCAGTGAGCCACTGCTTCGTTGATGAAAGTGGCCAGTTCCACCCCGCGATCCTCCTGCAGGAAGTGTCCACCGCCTTCGATGGTGGTGTGCGGCGAGGCCGCAGCACCCGGAACGGTTTTGCGAAAGACCCATTCCCCGTTACGGGAGATGGGGTCCTGATCACTGAACGCGCAGATGAACGGTTTGTCCCACCGACGCAAGACGTCCCAGGCCGCCAAGTTCGCCGCCGAGGACGGGTCGTCGAGGGAGGCCGGCACCAGCGATGGGAAAATGCGTGCTCCCGCCTTGTACCGATCGTCGGGAAATGGAGCGTCGTACGCAGCCAGAACCTCAGGTGACAACGGCTTCGACGCACACCCTCCTTCGATGATCTTGGCCACGGCGAACTCCTTCACCGTTTGACTGAACTTTCGCCAGGCGAGGAAGGCTTCATTCGGAGGTGGGTCGCCGGTGGGCAGACCAGTGTTCGCCACCACGATGCGGGCGAAGCGTTCCGGACGAGCCGTTGCCAGGCGCAGACCGATCAACCCACCCCAGTCCTGACAAACGAGCGTCAGTCCGGTGAGATCGTTCAGGTCCAGCCATCTGGTCATCCAGAACACGTGCCGCTCGTATGTGTAGTCGGAGGTCGACGTCGGCTTGTCGGAACGACCGAACCCCACCAGATCGGGAACGACGACTCGGTGACCGGCAGCCGTGAACACCGGGATCATCTTGCGGTAGAGATATCCCCACGAGGGTTCCCCGTGCAGACAAAGAATCGTCTCTCCCGTCGTGGCGGCGCCGGCGTCCACATGGTGGATGCGCAACGAACCAGCCGATTCGTCCTGTGGATCCATCGGCACCTCGGTGTACCGGGGCTCATACGGCCAATCACGAAGGGTGGCGAAACGATCGTCGGGAGTGCGGAGGATCTCCATTGGACCACTCTACGAAAGCAACCGCGAGGAGCGGAATCCGGGGTCCGCGCATCCTCAGGAAGGCAGTTCGTACGTGCTCGACAAGCGCGCCGCGCCACCACCGCGTACCAACAATCGACCCTCCTCCACCAACTGGATGAGATGTGCGAGCACACTGCGGGCCGCTGGAATGTGCAGTTCCGGAATCACCGCTGCGTACATGTGCCGAACCATCGGCGCGACGGTGTCCAAACCGGCGGCCACCGCGGCCAGGACCTGTGCTTCTCGACCGAGTCGGTGTTCGTAGTAGGCGTCGAGGAACGCTCGGGTTTCAGTGATCGGCGATCCATGAGTGGGCCAGAGCACGCGATCGGCGCGCCGTCGGACCTTGTCGAGTGAGTCCAGGTACTGGCGCATGTCTCCGTCCGGAGGCGAGACCACCGTAGTACTCCAACCCATGATGTGGTCGCCGGTGAACAGTTCCTGATCTTCCTCCAAAGCCACGCACATGTGATTCGAGGTGTGGCCCGGAGTATGGACCGCAGTCAACGTCCAGCCGTCTCCGTGGGCTGCGACTTCACCGTCTTCCACGCGAACATCGGGGTCGAAGTCGGTGTCCACGGACTCGCGCAGTTCCATGTCGTCGGGATCCAAACCGGCGGCTCGGGCCACTTCACGTTCGGCCTCGATCTCCTCGGGAGTCTTCGGCGGCGGCTTCAGGTCGTCCATCACCTTGATGTCGTCGTCATTGTCGAGGGGTCCGACATCGCCGTGTGGTTTCCAGGCCACTGTCGGCGCACCGGTGAGATCTCGCAACCATGACGCCAGACCCACGTGATCGCTGTGACAATGCGTGATGACGATGGCTCGCACCTTGTGTCCCTCGAGTGCCGCCTGCAGAGCTTGGCGATGTTCCGGCAGATCCGGACCCGGGTCGATCACGGCCACGTCGGTGGATGCACCGATGATGTAGGTACCGGTCCCGGTGAAAGTGAACTTCGACGGGTTCCGGGCGATGATGCGGCGGACGCGGGGACCGACCGTTTCCACATCCGCATAGCGCAGTGGGTCGATGGGACCGACGAAAGGAATCCCAGCCATCCGTTCATCCCCCTTCCGTGGAACCGCCGATGGTCGCGACACTACGCACGTCGCCCACCCGCTGGCCGTGTCCGAGGATGACCGAGGTGAAAATGTCCGGGTCGACGTCGTTCAACGACACCGACATCATCTCGAGAGCCGACCGAAGCAACGGTGGACGAGCCCGATTGGCTCCGTCGGCCACCTTCAGGGCCATGGCTCGCCCATCGGGAAGTGCCAGCGCGTAGACGCCTTCGGCCCCGTCCTTGGCCAGAAGCCCGGGAATGCTCCGCATCAGGCGGGTGGTGACGTTGGTCGGACCTCCGACCATCTCGGGGAACGAGGTCATTGCTCGATACACGGTGCGCGCCGCCGGGTCATCGGGAGTGGCGGCCACGTGGCGAAAGGCACGAGCCAATCCGAGAAGCGACACGGCGTGCGTCGGTGCACCGCATCCATCGATACCGATGGCTCGAATGGACTCCCCGGCGAGGTCCTGGACTCCCTCCGTGATGCAGATCTGAAGGGGATGATCGAGGGTCAGATAGGAGGGGTCGCTCGGCCAACCGTGATGTCGGCACGTGGCCAGCATCCCGGCATGCTTTCCGGAGCAATTCTGTTGCAGCGAGGTACGTCCACCGCCGGAACGGAGCACCTCTTCGGCCCGACCGGGTTCGAGTGGTAGATCCGGTGTGTTCGCCAGGGCCGATTCGTCCAGGCCGACGCCATGCAGGATGCGTCGCACTCCTTCCTCGTGCGTGCGGGTGCTGTCATGACTGGCACACACCAACGCCATCAATTCATCGGGCAGCTCCAAACCGGCCCGCACCATGGCGTACCCCTGGAGAGGTTTCAAACTGGATCGAGGAAACACCGTGGTCGTCGGATCGCCGAACGACTCCTGGATCCCACCACTGCGATCGAGCACGACCATCACACCGTGATGCAGGGACTCGAGAGTCTCGTTGCGAAATGTCGCCGCCAATGGAACGACGGCGTCGGCCTTCATCGACCGCGACCACGCCGGAGGCGCAGATGCTTTCCGGCACTCATGAGACGCGCCTTCTTCTCTCGATGGGTGGTGTCCGGTAAGGCCACGAGTGCATTCTCGATGAGTTCGTGACGCTCGCCGTAGGCACTGGCCAGGGCCACGGCCATGGCCGCCACCGGCAAACCGAGGACCGCGCCCACCGGTCCGAGCAGCGATGCACCGGCGATCGCCGCTCCGAAGGAAATGGCCGGATGAATTTCCATGGTGCGGGCGGTGATGCGCGGTGAGATCAAGAAGTTCTCCACCTGCTGGTAAGTGACGATGACGAGGATGACCACCAAGGCCTTCACCGGTGAATCGATGAACGTGATCAGGATTGGCAGCACACCGGCGATGTAGGTACCGATCACCGGAATGAATTGCGAGATCAATCCCACCCAAATGGCCAGAGCCACCGGTGCGGCCGTACCCAACGATTGGAAGGCGATCCAGTGGACGAGGGCCGAGAATCCGGCCAGGAGTGCCCGACTGTAGAGGTACCCACCGGTCTTCTCGATGGCCAGATCCCAGGTATCGAGAACCACTTTCTGACGCGACTGGGGCAGACGACGACAGATCGATCGTCGAAGACGTGGACCATCGGAGACCAAGTAGAAGGTGAAGAGCATCACCGAGAACACCTGGAGGAGCAAGCCCAGTGCCGTCACCGACAAACGCAGGGCCTCGTCCTGCTGACCACGCACGAACTTCTGCACCGCGCCATCAGGGTTCTGGATGCTGTCGTTCACCTCCTGTGCGTCGATGTTCGTATTGAAGTTGTCGTTCAGGAAACTCACCGTGCGATCGACGTACCGATCGGAGTTCTGGAGCAGATCGGCAGCCTGCGTCGCGACGAGAGTGCCGATGGCGGCCACGAAGAACGTCACCAGGACGATGAGGGCCATCAAAATGGCCCCGGTGGCACGACCGCGTTTCCAACCTCGTCGCGACAGACGGGCCACGCCGGGCTCGATGGCCAACGACAAGAACAACGACACCAACAGCAAGATGAGCAACGAGAAGAGCCGGTCGTAGGCGTACCGAATGAGGATCGTTCCGAGAAAGCCCAACCAGAAGACGATGACGGCCTTCCAGATCCACCGCGGCATGCGACCCGAGTCGGGCGGTGTTCCGGCTGGTTGGGCGTCGGACATGTGACGAGCGTATCCAGCAGGTTCGAGCGATCGACGGCAGAACCTGCGACGATGAGGGCGTGGAGTCACCCTTGGTCCAGTCCGCCCGTCAGCTCATCGCCGACACCGTTCGGGCACGCATTGTCGGTGCCGATCCGGAGGAACGTGCCCGGGAACTGTTCGAGGCCGAGGGGGAACGCTGGTTCTCCGACGACCGCCCCATCAAGATCGTGCACAGCGACGTCAGCATGTTCGTCGGCGGTCTCCGAGCCTTGTTGCTGCAATCGCTGCATCCCCTCGCCATGGCCGGAGTGGCACAGCACAGCGACTACCGCGCCGATCCCTGGGGGCGTCTCCAGCGGACCGCCGACTTCCTTGCGGCCACCACGTTCGGACCAGCGGACGAAGCGCAACGGGCCATCGACACCGTCAAGCGGGTCCACACCCGAGTCGTCGGTACGGCATCCGATGGACGTCCTTATGCGGCCAACGACCCACACCTGCTGAAATGGGTGCACCTGGCCGAATTGGATTCGTTTCTCACCGCCCACGATGCCTACGGCCAGACGCATCTCGACGATGCTCGACGCGACGGATACGTGGCCGACATGGCCGTGGTGGCCGAGGCCCTCGGCGTCATGGATGCGCCCCGCTCCGTACGCGATCTCGACGATCAGCTCCGTCAGTACCGTCCCGAACTGAAGACCACACCGGAAGCTCGCGACGTGGCCCGCTATCTCTTGGTGACTCCGCCGATGCCGCTCGTCGTGCGTCCGGCTTACGGGTTGCTCGGGGCGGCGGCTGTCGGACTGTTGCCCCTCTGGGCGCGACGAAGTTTGCGCCTGCCATGGATGCCGGTGAGCGAACGCTTCGTCGTGCGTCCTGCAGCCACGGCCATGGTCACAGCATTGCGATGGGCCATGGCTCCCCAGGCCCCCTTCACGGCGCGGTCCTGACTCCTTCGGCCTCGGCGACGAGAGCGTCGTACAGCGACTGCTGATGCGGGTCGGTGGCGGCGGTGTCTTCCGGATGCCATTGCACGCCGATGAGCCATTGACCAGAGCCCGAGTGCTCGAGTCCCTCCACCAGACCATCGGACGAACGAGCCACCACCTTCAGCTGCGGTGCCACCACGTCCAGTCCTTGATGATGGAACGAAGCCACGCGCACCGATGTCGCTCCGAGAGCACGCGCAAGTTTGGTGCGAGCCGTGACATCAACATCGTGCAGAACGTAATCCTGGCCCGCAGGAAATTTCTCCGGCGCATGAGCGATGACTCCGGGCAGATCACCGATGTGCTGATACAACGTCCCACCAAGAGCCACGTTCACCAGTTGGATCCCCCGACAGATCGCCAAGGTGGGCAGTTTCATTTCGATGGCCGCGTGAACCAAGGCCATTTCGAAATGGTCTTGTTCGGGATTGACCCCGTAGACGTGCGGCTGGCGATGCTGTCCGTAGAGGTGTGGGTCCACATCGGAGCCTCCCATCAGCACCAGACCTTGGAACCGCGAGAGCAGGTCGACCGCCTCGTCGTGACGCATCTCGCGCGGACTGAGGGTCAACGGTTCGCCACCAGCCCTCCGCACGGCATCCAGATACACACGACCGGCGAAGGAGATCTCACTGCGCGACACCCGGCCGGCGGCCGCCAACCGACCGGCGATGGCAATGAGAGGTCGGGCCATGGGGGCAGGCTAACGAGCACTCGCCGGGACACGTCGCCGCACGAGTGTTGCCAAGTCTCCACGAGTTCCGATTCGGATTCGTGGCAAGTCCAACCACCTGGCCAAGAGTTGCAGTTCGTCGGCCAACTCACCGGCCACTCGTGGCCGATCGATACCGGGCTCACCGAAGATGCCGGGAACGACCAATGTGGCGGTGTGGCGGTCGGCTTTCACATCGACGCGGGCCACCAGAC
>JBMTPW010000071.1:0-8240 GCA_049444115.1 Ilumatobacteraceae bacterium
ACCATGTTCTTGTCGAGGGCCTTGCACATGTCGTACACCGTCAGGGCCGCCACGGTGCAGGCATGCAGAGCCTCCATCTCCACCCCAGTCCGGTCGGTCACTTCCACCCTGGCTTCGATGTCCACCGACGCGTATCCGACCGTGCACTCCACATCCACAGCGCTCAGCATCAGTGGATGACACAAGGGGATGGCCTCGCTGGTTCGCTTGGCCGCCTGGATACCTGCGATCCGCGCCACCGCCAGGACGTCACCCTTGGCCACGGCCTGGTCGGCAATGGCCTGCGCCGTCGCCGGGTCCATCTGTACTCGGGCCCGAGCCACGGCCCGGCGAACCGAGACCTCCTTGCCGCCCACATTCACCATTCGCGCCCGACCACGGTCGTCGAGGTGGGTGAAACCCGCTGCCTCCTGCTCTCCGGTCACCCCTCGATGTTACGTTTGGAATGTTGCGTCTGGCATGCGCGATCCCCGGCCTTCGGTGCGGAGACCAGGTCTCCCCGCTTCCACCAGGGGAGAGATCAGCAACGACGAGCCAGCCGTGAAAGGAACTCCGATGCGCGTCATGACCCAGGACTGGCAGCACCTGCTCTTCGCCCACTGGTCCTACGAGCCGGACATGATTCGGGGTTTGCTGCCACCTCAGTTGGCCGAGCAGGGGGTGGAACTCGACACCTTCGAAGGGCGGGCTTACGTGGGGCTGGTTCCGTTTCAGATGCGCAACCTCCGCCTGCGGGGCCTTCCTCCGATTCCCACCACCGCAGACTTCCCTGAGGTCAACGTGCGCACCTACGTCACTCACCGCGGTCGTCCGGCGGTGTGGTTCTTCTCCCTCGACACACCGCAGATCCTGCCCACGCTCGTGGCGCGCACGGCCTTTCGTCTGCCGTACTGCTGGTCACGGGCGTCGGTGACGGTCACCGGGTCGACGCCTGGATCGATTCTGGCGAGCAGTGTGGAACGACGCTGGCCCGGAAGGGCGACCTCCACGCTGGCGGCCCGCATCGGCGAACCGGTGTCACCGACCCCGCTCACCGAATTCCTCACGGCGCGGTGGGGATTGGTGGCCACGGCATCCGTCTTCGGCCGACAGCCGTCCGTTTGGTACGGACCGGTCGAACACGAGCCCTGGCATCTACACCGAGCGCACCTTCTGGATCTCGACGACCATCTCCTCGAAGCCGCAGGATTGCCCGCTCCCCAGGGCGAACCGCTACTGCACTACAGCGCCGGGGTGTCGACGACCGTCTTCAGTCTCGAACGACTGAGCCGGGCCGATCAGCCGCCGATCTGACTCATCGATCGTTTCGGCCGTACGAAGGTCACCTGATTGATCTGATGACCGGCCCATTTGGTACCCACGGCACGTTCGATCTCCGCGGCCAAGGCATCGTCATCGGCACCGGTGCGCAACAACGTCCGCACGTCGAATTCGTCCGTGGCGAAGAGACAGGTACGGAACTGGCCGTCGGCGGTCAGGCGCACCCGGTCGCAGTCCCCACAGAAGGGTTTGGTGACACTCGGGATCACTCCGACCGTGCCGCCCCCATCGGCGTACCGCCACCGATCGGCAGGAGCTGCACCGCGCGCCGACACCGATTCCAACGGGAACACCGCCCCGATCCGCGCCACGATTTCGTCCTGACTCACCACCAGATCGCTCAGCCAATTGCCTTGGGCATCGAGGGGCATGTATTCGATGAACCGAACCTCGATGCCCTTGTCCCGGCCGAAGCGGGCCAGATCCACGATCTCGTCATCGTTCACCCCACGTTCCACGACGGTGTTGATCTTCACCTGCTCGAATCCAGCGGCGATGGCCGCGTCGATTCCCTCGAGCACTCGTGGCAACTCGTCACGGCGGGTCATCCGTTCGAACTTTTCGCGCACCAGGGAATCGAGGCTGATATTGATTCGTCGGATACCAGCGGCGCGCAACGGCCCGGCCTGATTTCCGAGAGTGGCACCGTTGGTGGTGATGGCCAGATCGATGGGTTTGCCGGCCAAGGGTGACGACGACATTGCCGGTACGACGAGACCTGCCAACTTGTTCACCAACACCGGGAGATGCGCCCGCACCGTCGGTTCACCACCAGTGAGCCGGATTCCGTCCACGCCGAAGCGACCCACCATGATCTGGGCCAGTCGTTCGATTTCCTCGAAAGTGAGCACCTCGGATTTCGGTAGCCACTCCAGTCCTTCGGCCGGCATGCAATAGGTGCAGCGAAAATTGCAGCGATCGGTCACCGAGATGCGCAGGTCCCGAATGGTGCGACCGAAGGGATCGACCAGATCGCGCACATCGTCCGAGGACATGGGATCAGGATAGGAGCAGGATCACCGGGACGTCCTGCCCGGCCTCGACACCACCACCGTCGGCGAGAACGGCCAGGGCATTGGCCCCAGAGGATGCCGCCAGTTGATGGCTCCCCTGGGCCCGCACGGCATCCACGTGCACTCGGCCGTCGGCGGCGAAGCGCGCCACCACCCGCTGATAGTGGACCTTGCCATCCTCGGAACGCCGCAAGGGCGAATCGGCAATGGCGGTCACCAGCGAACGGAACCAGCGCGACTCGACGTGTCCAGCCATCTTGCGCAGGGCCGGGCGCGCCAGCAACTCGAAACTCACCATGGAGCTCACCGGATTGCCCGGCAACCCGAACACCGGGACCATCGCGCCATCGGCACGGCTCAATCGACCGAAGGCGAACGGTTTGGCCGGCTTGATGGCGATCTGCATCCACCGCATGGTGGCGATCCGGGTGAGGACTGCTTTCACCACGTCGTAGTCGCCCATGCTCACCCCACCACTGGTGACCACGGCATCGCATTCATCGGTCGCACGGCGCAAGGTCCGCTCGAGCAGGTCCTCGTCGTCGCGCACGATTCCGTAGTCCACGACTCGGGCACCGGCCTCTTCCACCATGCCGAGCAACATGGTGCGATTGCTTTCACGGATCTGACCGGGTCGGAGTGGCGAACCATCGTCCACCAATTCGTCTCCCGTGGAGAGCACCGCCACCCGAACTCGACGATGAACCTCCGGACGACGACAATTCACCATGGCCAGGACTCCGGCCACCATCGGGGTGATCTCGGTCCCAGCGGTGAAGACCCTGTCGCCCTGACGGACATCGTCTCCGGCCGAGCGGATGGCGCTGCCACTGCTCACCGCGGCACTGATCCGCACCCGTTGATCGCCGGCGAAGTTCGCCCGGTCACCAATGACCTCGGTGTCCTCCACCATCACCACGGCGTCGGCTCCCGCAGGAAGCGGAGCACCGGTCATGATGCGCACCGCCTGTCCGGCACCGATCGTCGGTCCCGGACCATTCCCCGCTGCGGTTTCGCCGATGACCGTCAAATCCACCGGCGTGGCGGTACTGGCTCGGTGCACATCGGCGGCCCGTACCGCGTAGCCGTCCACGGCAGTGTTGGCAAAGGGCGGTACGTCTTCTGATGCGGCGACATCGGAGGCCACGACGCAACCGAGGGCCTCGGCGATGTCCATTTGTACCGCCGGATTGGGGACGCACTGGGACAGCACGAAGTCCTGAGCCTCTCCGATCGGGGTCAATGCCGCGGTCGTCACGGTCGTCACGGTAGCGGGCAGGGCCAAGTTCACCGCCCGCTCGCGGTCCGTTGCTGGCACACTCCTGACGTGAGTATCGACGGTTTGGCGCATCTGCCCCTCGAGGGCCTGACCGCGTCCTGGGAAGCGACCGATCCGCAACGGGCGGGTGCCGTCGAACGGCTCTACATCCACTTCGAGAACGAAGCCTGGACCGTCGAGGGTGTCGTGGATACTCCCGATGAGCGCTCCGGATTCCACTACGTGGTGCGCTTCAGTGCCACGTGGCGCGTCCAGCAGATGTTGCTCTTCCGAGATCTCGACGAACCGGACCTGTGGCTGGCCAACGACGGACGTGGTGCTTGGGGCGAAGTGAACGGTGTGCAACGACGCGAGTTGGGTGGTTGCGAGGACATCGACGTGCGGCGTTCGGCGTTCACGCGTTTCTGTGCCGTCCGACGCCTGCTCGTCCCCGTGGGCGCATCCACTGACGTCGAGAGCATCGTCGTCGATCCGGACACCTTGTCGATTTCCCGCTCGCGTCTGAACTACACCCGTCTGGGCTTCCGACAGTGGTCGGTGCATCGCGACGACGGACTGGCGATCCACGAGTTCTCCGTCGACGACCTCGGTCTCCCCCTCGACATCCCCGGCCACTTCACCCGGCTCGTTTGACGGCTCGGCTGACGGCTCGGTTCACTCCACCGCTCGGCCCGGACTCCTGAGAATCGGTGAGGCGATGGTTCGTCGCATCCATTCGAGGAGATCAGCACCGAAATCGGGGTGCTGCAGCCCGACCGCCACCACTGCCTCGATCCAGCCGCGCGGATTTCCCACGTCCCACCGGCCGATCTCGGTGATCAAACCCGACAGCGGTTCACTGGCCGCTTGCGCACTCAGCGCATCGGTCAATTGGATTTCGCCGGTCCTTCCCGCCGGGAGGCGATCGATGATGTCGAAGATGTCCGGGGTCAGCGCATAGCGCCCGATGATCGCCAGGTCGCTCGGGGCGGATTCGATCGGGGGCTTTTCCACGATGTCTGCGATCGGAACCACCGCGGCACCGGAAAGACTCCGCACCTCACCCACGGGCGTGACGATGCCATAGCGCCCGAGTTCGGTTCGCGGCATCCGTTGCAGGGCCACCACTCCGCGCCCGGAATCAGCGAAGACGTCACCCATGACTCGCAACAGCGATGCATCCTCCATGAGTTCATCGGGCAATACCACGAAGAACGGTTCACCGGCGACCGCCACCCGAGCGCACCCGACGGCGTGGCCGAGACCACGCGGTGCATCTTGATGGACGAAGGTCACCCGCAATTCCCGTCCGATGCGTCGTAACTGTTCAGCTGCCGCGGCGCGCCCCTGCCGCAGCAAGGCCTCCTCGACATCGGGAGACGAGACGAAGTAGTCCTCGATCGCCGGCTTGGCCCGACTGGTGACGATCACCAAGTGCTCCACGCCGGCGCCCAGAATCTCCTCCACGATGAACTGGATCGCTGGTCGCTCCAGAATCGGGAGCAGTTCCTTTGGAACCGACTTGGTGGCGGGCAACATGCGCGTGCCCGATCCCGCTGCGGGAACCACTGCGGTTCGGATCCGGTGGGCGATGGCCATGGTTCGACTCTAGACTCCCCCGTTCGGAGAACATCCATGCCCACCTACGTGTACAAATACATCGAAACCGGCGAGACCATCGAAGTCCAACAGGCCTTCAGCGATGACGCGCTGACCGAATATCCGCACCCGAGCGACGGCACGTTGCGTCCGGTGAAGAAGGTCTTCCTGCCCGTGGGCATCACCTTCAAGGGTGGGGGCTTCTACAAGACCGACAGCCGCGGTGGTTCTTCGTCGACCGCCGCTACGGACTCCAGCTCCACGACGACTTCGGACACCGCTTCATCTTCGTCGGGTTCGTCTTCCCCAGCGGCCGCTGCGCCGAGCACGTCGTCGTCGAGCACGACGTCTCCGAGTTCCTGATCATCGAATCCGAGATCGACGACGTCGATTTCGTCAGGAGCGCCAGCCCGCCGCCACCACGACGAGAATTGAAACACCGAGGAGGACGCGGTAACCCACGAACACGGTGAAGGTCGAGGTACGAATGAGGCGTAGCAGCCCCGCGACCGCCAACCACCCGGATGCGGCCGATGTCAGGACACCGACGATCATCGGCCAGAGCAGATCCTCTGGAATGCCGTCGCTCACCAAACCCCCCACCTTCACCAGCGCAGCTCCGGCAGTGACCGGCACACTCAAGAGAAACGAGAATCGCGCCGCCGACCATCGGTCGAGCCCCAGGAATCGACCCGCCGAAATGGTGATGCCCGAACGTGACGTTCCCGGGTTCAGTGCCAGAACTTGCGCCGTGCCGATGATCGCTGCATGTCGCCACGACATCGCTTCCAGAGTCCGTGTTTCTCGTCGGGTGTCGGCCCAGGCCAGGACCAAACCGAAGCCGATGAGCGACAGTGCGATGATGGTGGGAGTGCCGAGGGTGTCGTCGATCCATGATTCGAACAACGCTCCCACCAATGCCGCTGGAACGCTGGCCATCACCAAGAACCAGGCGATTCGTCCATCGGCCGTGCGTGGGCTTTCACGCCGGACGACATAGCGCCAGCCATCGGCGATACCGCACCGCGCGTACGTTGCGAGCTCTTTGCGGAAGTATCCGAGCACCGCGGCCAAGGTGCCGATGTGCAGAGCCACGTCGAAGGCCTTCTTCACCGATGGATCGGAGAGATCCTTCCAGTCGAGAAGCCACGGCACCACCAGCAGATGACCGCTCGAGGAGATCGGAAGGAATTCCGTGAGCCCCTGCACGATGCCGAGGATGATGGCGTGGAGCAGGGGCACGAGTCGCCGCTCAGGCTCCGCTCATGGTGACGTCATGGATCACCAACGACACTCCGGTGGCCCGCATCGGCAACCATTCCAGATCCCCGCCGACTTCGGCGATGTCCTGCAGCATTCGCTGCAAGGTGGAGGCAATGGTGAACTCTCGCACCGGTGCTCCGAGCGTGCCGTTCTTGATGAGGATTCCTGCAGCTCCGGTCGAGAAGTCGCCCGACACCGGATTCACTCCCGAATGAAGTCCCTGGACCTGCTGGATCAGGATGCCGTCGTCCACACTGGCGATGAGATCCGCCTGCGAACGCGCTCCGGGCACGATCTGCAGGGCCAGACAACCGGAACTCGGTGATCCGCCATACCCCCCACGTACTCCGTTGCCGGTGGTCGACGTCTTCATCCGTCGCGCCGAATATGACGACTGCACGAACATCTTGAGCACCCCATCTTCGATCAGGACGTTGCGCCGGGCGGCCAAACCTTCACCGTCGATGTCGGTGGCGGTGTAGGCCAGCGGGTTGGTCGGATCGTCCACCAAGGTGAACAGCGGCGTGGCCACCTGTTCGCCGATGCGTTCGGCGAACAAACTTCGACCCTTCACCACACTCTCACCGCTGAGTGTTCCCCCGATGATTCCCAGGAACTGCGCGGTGACGAAGGGATCGAGGACCACCGTGAGACGTCGACTGTCCGGTTTGGTGGCCCCGAGCAGACGCGTGGCCCGATCCACCGCTTCGGTGGCGGCACGTTCCACGTCGAGTTCGTCCACGTCGCGTCCCACTGCGAAGCCGAATCCGGTCTGGGTTTCGTCACCGTCGTCGGCCAGCGTGCCGACGCTCAGATAGCAACCGTTCTCTCGTCCGGCGACGCGGATCCCCGTGGTGGTGGCCACCGCCGTCTCCGAGAAGACATCGGAATAATTGGCGTCGTCGACGCGGACTCGTGAATCACGTTGCAGAGTGAGGCGCTCCAACAACTTGGCCAATTCGATCTTGCGGGCCGTGGTGGTCGAGGCCAGGGACTCGTTCCACAAATCCTGAGGCGTCACCGGAATCCCATCGGGTTCGGCCATACCGGCCCATTCGTCGGGCTCGCCGTATTCCAAATTGTCACGCGCTTCGGCCAGCACCTCTGCGATCTCGGAAGGATCGAGCGTTCCGCACGACGAGGTCCCCGTCCGTCCGTTGCGAATGATCCGGATGCCGATGCCCTCGGTCTGAGCGGAGACGAAATGTTCCACCTCTCCTTCGTAGATCCGCACGTCCGTGGACAAGCTGCGCCCCACATAGGCTTCGAGTAGTTCGTCGGGTCGGGCCATGGCGACGACCCGGTCCGCAATGGCCAGCAGCTCCTGACTGCGGTCACTCGAGGTCATGACGCCGTGCCACCGATGGTCATCGCCTTGACCCTCAGTGTCGGCTGACCGTCCCCCACCGGCACGCCCTGGCCGTCCTTGCCGCAGGTGCCCGGATTGCCCATGGCGAAGTCGTTGCCCAGACGGTCGATATCGCGCAGGACCTGGGGGCCGTTCCCGATGAGGTTCCCCTCGCGCAGCGGTTCGGTGATCTCGCCGTTCTCGATCAAGTAGGCCTCGGTCATCCCGAACACGAAGTCCCCGGTGGCGGTGTTCACGCTGCCACCGCCGAGATGGGCCACGTAGACGCCGTGCGCCGTGTCCTTGATGATGTCCTCGGGCTCTTCGATGCCGTTCAACACATATGTATTGGTCATGCGCACCATGGGGAGGTCCTGATAGGACTGGCGCCGACCGTTGCCGCTCGCACGGCTTCGTGCGGTGTCAACGCTTCGTCGGG
>JBMTPW010000072.1:0-8235 GCA_049444115.1 Ilumatobacteraceae bacterium
GATAACCGGGGATCACGTCGCGATGGAAGCCGTGGATCAACTTCTCGTACGGCCAGTCGGTCGGGTGGGTGCTGTGCTCTTCGGTGATGATCAGTCCGGCACCACCGGCGGCCCGGGCGGCGTAATAGGCGGCGTGCTGTTCGGTAGGCAGACCATTGCGGGCGTAGTTGGTGAGGTGGGCACTGAAGACGAGTCGATTCCGGGCAGCCACCGGTCCGAGTTGCAGTGGGGTCCAGAGGTACTTGTAGCCCATCGAGCGAACGCTAGAGGCCGATGGTCGCCGATGCCCATCCCGGGTGGAAGTCCGGGCAGAATCGGATCCGAGACATCGGGAGTCACGGTTCCGTGACCTGGATCCGGGAGGCCATCGTGCAGAACCTGAACGGCAAGATTGCGGTGATCACCGGAGCAGCCAGCGGTATCGGGCGGGCCATGGCCGACCGCTTCGTCGCCGCTGGAATGAAGGTGGTGTTGGCCGATGTGGACGAGGTGAAACTGCGCGCCGCCGAGGCCGAGTTACGCGAGATTGGCGCCGATGTCTTGCCGGTGACGGCCGATGTCTCGCTCGGAGAAAGCATGGAGGAATTGGCTCGACGCACTCTCGAGGCGTACGGGGCGGCCCACGTCCTGTGCAACAACGCCGGAGTCGCCGGAGTGGGGGATCAGTGGACCGGACCGATCAGTGTCTGGGACTGGGTGATCGACATCAACATCTATGGCGTGGTGCACGGCATCCGGGCCTTCCTGCCGATCATGCTCGACCAGAACGAGGGCCACATCGTCAACACTGCGTCGATGGCCGGTCTCGTGGCCATGCCCGGATTCGGTCCGTACAACGCCACCAAACACGCCGTCGTGGCCATCAGTGAAGGGTTGTTCCTGGAACTCGCGGCCAAGGGCAGTGCAGTGAGTTGCAGTGTGCTCTGTCCCGGGTTCGTGAAGACCAATCTGATGACTGATATCAAGTGGTCGGATCGACTCGGTGCCAAACCGGCCGACATCGTCGATCCCATCAGCGCAATGATGAACCAGGCACTCCATACGGGGGTCGAGACCGGTATCCCGGCTGCGGAGGTTGCTGATCAGGTCCACGACGCCGTCGTGGCCAATCAGTTCTGGATCCTCACGCATCCGGACTTCCGTCAAGCACCCGTCGAGCGCATGCAGCGAGCCGCCCGGCAGGAGAACCCGACGCTGGGTTAGGCCGGGGTCTCGGTCTTCTTCTTCGGCGGCGGAACTCCGACCGACGGTGCCTTGTCGGCCCATTCGGGCCAGCGACGACGACTGACGATGCTCAGAGTCCGCAGCAACTTCATGGCCACTTCGTCCTCTTGGGCGGGACGGGCTTCGATGACTCCGTCCTTGATCATGCGGTCGATGACTTCTTCACCCAATTCGGTACGCACGATGGTGAGGGTCCAGTCGTTGTCCTTGCCGATTCCACCGGTGGCAATGTCACTGTGCTCGGCGGCGAAATCAGGGCAGGTCTTGCAGCCCTCCCGCGTCCACTTGTGGCATTCCTTGAGGTCGATCTCGTGGTACGAACCATCCTTCATCCAGATCTGGAAGACACCCTTGATGTTCATCTTCACCATGTCCTGCTTCTTCAAGCCGTACTTGGCTTCGAAGAGCTCCGGGAAGATGGCATCGTCGAAGGTCTTGGAGCAGAGCAGCCCGATGTTGAAGAGGAAGGGTTTGCTCACCTTGCCGGCTTTACGGTCCCACATGACCGGCGGTGACGAGGTCTGACAACCCATTCCGACCAAGGCGAGCCGACTGAGACCTTGTTCCTTGGCCTCGCGCAGGGCCAGTGGATTGGCGCAATAGGTGTAGCGCGAGCCGGCGGTTGCCAAGACCTCGGCCTTGTTGCGGGCGAGCACCGGCTTGGCCTTCCAGGCGTCGTCGGGTTCGACTCCGCTCACGAGAGCGGCCTCGATGTAGTCGTGTTCGAGGAGCCAGATGAGCATGGCCGAAACGAAGCCTCCGTCCTGACCCTTCTCGTGCTGTTCGTGGTCCGATGCTCGGGTGAGCAACAGTTGCCGCCAGATACCCGACATCTCGTTCGGTTCACGAACCCGACCGAACAGGTGCAGATCGGCGGCCGGTTCCCACTGACGGAACCGCGGGCAGGCCCGGGTGCAGGTGGTGCAACCCTTCTCGCCGTGCACGCAATTGTCGAGACCCAGCTCTTCTTCGAGGTGGAACGGCTTGTACTTGCCTTCTTCGTGCTCGTATCCGATGACGTCGTGCGGACAGGTGACCACGCACCCGGCACAACCGGTGCAAAGACCAGTCGTGACGACTTCTTCGTACAGTTCCTTCCACTGGGCGGTCCAGCGTTCGGCTTTGGCAGGTGCGGACTCGGTGACGGTCATACGGTCAATCTACGCTGGCAGGACGACCGGTCCGTAGCCGGCGCGACTGGGGGACGACGTGGGCTTGATCGGGGAGCGGGTCCTGCGAACGGAGGATCCCGATTTGGTGACGGGTCGAGGGACCTTCATCGACAACTTGGTGCTACCCGGCGCAGCGCACGTGGTGTATGTCCGATCACCCATGGCCCATGCCCGGATCAAGCGACTCGACGTTTCCGCGGCGCGGTCCATGCCCGGTGTCGTTGGTGTGTTCGTTCACGAGGATCTCGTGGCTGCAGGTCTCGGGCCATTACCGATCGACATGCCGTTCCTCCCCCAGGACATTCGCCGACCCGCGCTCGCCGATGGCATCGTGCGCTTCGTGGGAGAACTGGTGGCGGCTGTGGTGGCGTCGACGCGTGCCGAGGCCGTTGATGCAGCCGAAGCGGTGGATGTCGACTACGAACCGCTGCCGGTGGTCATCGATCCCGAGGAAGCGCTTCGGAGCGAGAGCGCCTTGCTCTTTCCGGCCCATGGCAGCAATGTGGTGGTCGATCTCCCGGCGGATCGAACAATCGACTTCAGCAAATGTGACGTGGTCGTGACACGACGTCTGGTGAACCAGCGTTTGGCTCCGAGTCCCCTCGAAGGTCGGGTGGCGGCCAGTCGTTGGGAAGAGGCCGACGCCCTCGGTGTGTCCCGCCTCACGCATTGGCAGGCCTGTCAAGGTGCCCATCCCATCCGCGAACAGCTTGCCGCCTTCTATGGTCTGCCCGAGGACGGGATCAGAGTCATCACCCCCGATGTGGGCGGTGGTTTCGGAGCCAAGGCCTTCTTCTATCCCGAGGACCTGCTCTTGCCGTTCCTGGCCCGTTCAGTGGGACGTCCCGTGCGGTACACCGAATCACGCACCGAGAGCATGAACGGGCTCGGACACGGACGCGGGCAGATCCAGGACGTTCGACTGGGCGGGACTCGTGACGGGCGCATCTTGGCCTACGAGATGACAGTGATCCAGGACGCCGGTGCCTATCCGCGCTTCGGAGCATTTCTCCCGTTCATGACCGGGCGCATGCTGACGGGCACCTACGACATTCCGCAGGCCGCCATGTCCGCCAAAGGTGTCGTCACCAACACCGTTCCCACCGTTGCCTATCGCGGTGCGGGTCGCCCGGAGGCCGCAGCAGCGATCGAACGAATGGTCGATCTCTTTGCCGCGGAGATCGGAATGGATCCCGCTGATGTGCGTCGCCGCAATCTCGTCGCCGCGGATCGTTTTCCGTACACCACGGCCATGGGCACGGTGTACGACAGTGGCAATTACCCCGAAGCGCTGGACCGTGCACTCGCTGCTGCCGGATACGACGAATTGCGCGCCGAGCAGGAACGTCGTCGACGTACGAATGATCCGATCCAACTCGGTATCGGTCTCGCGGTGTACGTGGAGATCACCGCCATGTCCGGTGGAGACGAACTGGGCATCGTGGAACTGGTCGTGGACGAATCGTCCACGGTACGGGCCCGGGTGATCACCGGAACCACACCGTACGGACAGGGACACCGCACGACGTGGGCCATGTTGGTGGCCGATCGTCTGGGACTTCCGCTTGATCATGTCGTCGTGATCCATGGCGACACCGATCTGGTGCGACGCGGCTCGATCACCGGCGGTTCGCGATCGGTGCAGATCGGTGGCACCAATGTCTGGCGGGCAGCCGGTGTCGTGGCCGACAAGGCGCGCAGTCTGGCGGCCCAGTTGCTGGAGGCCGATGTGGACGACGTCGTGCTGAGTCCGGAGGGCCGCTTCCACGTCGCCGGGTCACCGGCCATCGACGTCGCATGGTCCGATGTGGCCCGTGCAGCCCATGATGCACAGGTGACCCTCGACGGTGAGGGTGATTTCACTCAGACCCAGGGGACGTTCCCGAGTGGCGCGCACGTTGCGGTGGTCGAAGTGGACACCGAAACCGGAGCGGTGCGATTGCGACAGATGGTCGCCGTGGACGATGCCGGAAGAATCGTCAACCAACTGTTGGCCGAAGGTCAGGTACATGGAGGATTGGTCCAGGGCATCGGTCAAGCCCTCTTCGAAGAGGTGATCTACGACGCCGACGGCAATCCCCTCACCGGCAATTTCGCTGATTACGGATTTCCGTCGGCGGCCGAGGTGCCGAGTTTCGTGACCGTGCACCTGGAGACACCATCACCTCTGAATGATCTCGGTGCCAAGGGCATCGGGGAGAGCGGCACCATCGGCGCCACTCCGGCCGTTCAGAACGCCGTGGTCGACGCGCTGTCCCACCTCGGGGTCCGCCACATCGATCTGCCCTGTACGGCACAGCGGGTGTGGGAGGCGCTGCACCGCTGATCTGTGATCGATGACCGGGGAAGAGCACCTCCCGGGTTGGGGCCGGACCATCGCCTGCGAGAGACTGTCCACATGGATTTGAACTACCCCGCCGACGCCGAGGAATTCCGCATCGAGATCCGCAAATGGCTGGATGACAACTTGCCTTCGGGCTGGGGTCGACCGGGATTCGAGATGTCGGCCGACGAGCGCAAGGCCTTCAACGAGGGTTGGCCGGCCAAGTTGTTCGCTGGTGGCTGGATCTGTGCCACCTGGCCCAAGGAGTATGGCGGCAAGGGCCTGACCACCATGCAGGGTGTTGTTCTGGCCGAGGAGTTCGCTGCACGAAAGGCACCACTGCGCGCCGATTTCTTCGGCGACACCCTCGTCGGTCCGACTCTCCTGCAGTGGGGAACAGAGGAGCAGAAGAAGGAGTTCTTGCCCAACATCATGAACGGCAAGACCCGTTGGTGTCAGGGCTTCAGTGAGCCGAACTCCGGCTCGGACCTGGCGTCGTTGAAGACCAGTGCCGTTCTCGACGGTGACGAGTGGATCATCAACGGTCAGAAGGTGTGGACCACCGGTGGCCATCATGCCGACTACTGCTTCTTGCTGACCCGTACCGATCCCGATGCGCCCAAGCACAAAGGAATCTCGTATCTATTGGTGCCCATGCGCCAAGAAGGCGTCGAAGTGCGCGGCATCGTCCAGCCCGATGGTACGGCGGAGTTCTGCGAGGTGTTCTTCACCAATGCCCGCTGTCCGAAGGACAACGTGGTCGGTGGTGTGAACAATGGTTGGAAAGTGGCCAACTCGACGCTGGCATTCGAACGCGGCATGAGCGCGACCACCGGATACCGACGTTTCGAGGAGGAGTACCGCCTCATGGTCGTCGCAGCCAAGGAGAACGGTGCAATCGACCGCGATGACATCCGCCAGCGGCTGATGGAGTACTACACCAAGATCCAGATTCTCCGTATCAACGGCCTGCGCTCCTTGACGGCAACATTGAACGACGCCAGGGACTTCGGTGTGATGGCCCTCGGCATCACCAACAAGATGTTCTGGTCGGAAATGCACAAGGCCGCCATGGAATTGGCGCTCGACATTCTCGGACCACACTCGATGTTGGTGGACGCCGGACCCGAGGGTGGATCATGGCCGGGCGTCGCTCGGGAGAAGCGCCGGCCTGGATATCCCGTCAGTCCCATGCAGTCGGCCTTCTTCTTCAGTCGGTCGGAGACGATCTGGGGAGGGACGAGTCAGATTCAGCGCAACGTCGTGGGCGAGCGCGTTCTTGGTCTCCCGAAGGAACCGTCCCCGCATTGAGTTCTGCTTCCCCCCGATCGATTCGTCGTCGATCCTTGGATCCGGGGGAGTCGTCGCGCATGATCACTGCCCCATTCCTTCTGGTCATGCTGTCGTCGGCGGCCTATTACGTGAGCGTGGGCGTGTTCATTCCCACTCTCCCGGTGTTCATCGAGAACGGATTCGGCTCCGGCGAGGCCATGATCGGGGCGACTGCGGTCGTCTTCAGTGGGGCCGCAATCCTGGTTCGGCCCGGATTGACCTGGGTGGGCAATCACTGGGGATTGAGACTCTTGATGGCCGGCGGCGGAATTCTCGCGGCCCTCTCTGCAGTCGGCTTGGTGCTGGTCTCGTCGCCCTGGCAGGTGTTGCCATTGCGGGCACTGACCGGAATTGCTGAGGCCGCGCTCTTCGTCGGGGCGGCGACGCTGATCGTGGAGTTCAGTCCGGACAACCGCAAAGCCGAAGGAGCCAGCTACTTGTCGGTGGCCGTCTTCGGTGGATTGTCGTTCGGACCGATCATCGGCGAGTGGGTGATGGGGGATGTTCCCGAAAACGCGCGAGGCCTTGGCGTCGGACGTTTCGATGCCGTCTTCGTCGTGGCCGCCGGGCTGTGTCTGCTGTCGGGTCTCATTCCGCTCATCGCTACCGGATCGTCCCACCCTCGTGACCTCGTGGCGTCGACAGCCGCGGTCCGGGAGAGCCGGCGCCGTTCATTGTGGTCGCGTTGGCTGCATCCCAAGGCCATCGTGCCCGGAGCTCTGATGGCCCTCGGTATAGCCGCCTGGACGTCGTTCAACGCCTTCGTTCCGACCTACGCCAAGGAATTGGGTCTTGGTGGTTCGGCGGCGTTCTTCACCTTTTACAGCATCGTGTGTCTGGTCATCAGATTGTTCGGCGCTCGGTTGCCCGAGACGATCGGCTTGCAGCGCAGTGTCGGCGCAGCGTTGGCGTCCATTCTCATCGCCGTCTGCGCAGTGGCGGCGTTGGACAGTGGCCTCGGTATCTGGATCGGGACATTCTTCTTCGCCGTCGGGGCGTCGTTCCTCTATCCCTCGTTGTTGGCCATGGCGGTGCGCGACACCACTGATGACGAGCGTGTCGAGGTTGTTTCCAGCTTCACCATGTTCTTCGAGGTGGGTGGAGTTGTCGGCGGTCTGGGACTCGGAGGCGTCGGCCAGATCTGGGGCAAACGGTCGATCTTCGTGGTCGCTGCAGTCTTCGCCATTGCCGGTCTGATGTTGCTCTCGAATCGTGCTCGGGAGAGCCAGGTCAGTGAGGTTTCCCGCTCCCATCGTTGATCATGGTGGAACTGCGCAACGGCCGAGCCGGAACCGTCAGCGCGATGAAGAAGGCGATGATCATCACGGGTACCGCGCCGCGGAAGACCATGTTGATGGCGTGCGTCAGGACGTCGAGAGCCTGCTCCTTCTCCGGTCCGGAAAGATTCTTGATCTCGCGCGGGGCACGAATGAGATCCGGATCGATGCGATCGGACAATTGAGCGCTGAACAGACCGCCGTATGCGGCCAGTCCGATCGCACCGCCGAGTTGGCGCATGAAGATGACCACCGATGACGCGGTTCCCATTTCCTCCATGGGGACGGCGTTCTGAACGGACAGTGTTCCCGTCGGCATGATCAAGCCCATCCCGCAGCCGAGCAGGGCCGAACCGATCATTGCCACGTAGAGATAGCCGTGCGTGGTGCCGAGGAAGGAGACCATGAGGAGTCCGCAGGAGGCCGTGAAGGCTCCGAGGGGCAGCCACGGTTTGTAGGTGCCCGTTCGGGCGGTGATCCGACCGGAGATGGTGGCCGAAATTGCCACCGACGCCGCGAGCGGAACCAGCAAGAGACCCGAGTTGGTGGCCGAAACGCCGGTGACGCCTTGGAGGTACAGCGGCATGAACGTGTTGGCGCCGAAGAACACGGCACCGATCAGGACCATCATCGGCACCACCGAGCGCACCACGTCGATCTTGAGCATGGCCAGGGGAATGATCGGATCGGTCGCGTGCTGTTCCCAGCGGACGAAGGCCAGTGTTCCGATGATGGCGGCGGCGAAGAAGGCCAACGTCGATGGTGCCGTCCAGCCGTAGGACTCGCCCGTCCAGGACAGACCGAGCAGGAGCGAGGTGACTGCGAACACCAAGAGGGCGGCACCGATGTAGTCGATCTTGCGCATGTGGCGCACGAAGGGCAGGCGAAGGGATCGGTCGGTGATGAC
>JBMTPW010000073.1:0-8197 GCA_049444115.1 Ilumatobacteraceae bacterium
ACGTTACAGTCGGTCGGCGACCGGGCTGGTCATGGTGCCAAGTCCGATCACGGCCCGAACTCTCGAGTTGCATCGGTGGGTGTGTCGCAAAGACGCAACGAAACCTTCGTCGCCACCCCGCCGGCGGTCATCACTTGCGAAGGGTGTCGGGGCTCGTGACGTTTCGAAGCGCGGACTAGGGTTCGGTGACCGACCTCGATTCACCTGTCGGGTCGAGATGGTCCGGTCACCAAACAACGCAGCATCGGAGGTTCCCATGTTTCGAGCACGCTTCGAGGTCGATCGGCGGGTGTCGCGTTCGTTCAAATGGTTCGGTCTCCTGGCTGTCAGCGCGCTGGTCATGGCCGGGTGCTCCGATGGCGGACCGGGATCACCAGCCGAGGCCGAGTCGGATACCACGATCCTCGAGGTCGACTCGACCCCGGTCACCGAACCTGTTTCCGCCTCCACCGAGCCTGCGGCTCGCGAGCCACTCAAGATCTTGGTCACCAACGACGACGGAGTCGGGGCCGATGGCATCGATGCCCTGGTCAATGCGCTTGTCGAATTGGACGATGTGACGGTGACCGTGGTGGCCCCGGCCGAGAATCAGAGTGGATCGGGTGGCAAGACCACCGACGGCGCACTCGAGGTGCGCACGGCCACCACCAAGAGCGGCTATCCCGCCACGGCCGTGGTCGGGTTTCCGGCCGACTCCATCGTTTGGGCGCTCGATCAGGGCGGGATCGATTTCGTACCCGATCTGGTGGTCTCGGGGATCAATGAGGGCCAGAACTACAGCTTCGAAATTGCGCCGCTCTCGGGCACGGTCGGAGCGGCTCGTGCCGCAGCCATGCGCAACGTTCCGTCGGTGGCCGTGAGTCAGGGTCTCGGTGAGCCACCGGACTACCCGGCGAGTGTGGATGCGATCGTGGCTTGGATCGAGGAGAACCGTGCCGCACTCGAAGCTCGCACTCCTGGAGATCCCACGCCGACTTTCGTCAGTATCAACGTTCCGACGTGTGCACCCGGCACCACATTGCGCGGTGTGGTGGAAGTGCCGATGGGGTCCCTCGATGGATCGGACTACAACGCGTCGAATTGCGCCTCGACCGTGACTCCGGACTCCGATGTCACCGGTTTTCAGAACGGCTATGGCGTGGTGACCGAACTTGCAGTCGCCGGAGCGCCATTCACCGACTGACGCAGGCGTTGCGTCGGTCAGTTCGGTAGCACAGTCGCAGAGACGCGGCGTCGGTGATGGGTGGAGTCGCCGTAGGCGCGCATCAGCGCCCAGGCCTTCTTCATCCACAACTGCAGATCCGCTTCCCAGGTGTAACCGATACCACCGAAGACCTGCATGGAATTGCGACTGGCTCGATACGCGGCGTCGCTCGCCAATGCCTTGGCCATGCTGATGTCGCGTGCAACCGTGTCGGCACCAACCGTGGCACTCCAAGCGGCGCGATAGGTCGGTGCCTTGGCGAATTCCACCTTCAGTAGCGCATCGGACATGAGGTGTTTGACCGCCTGGAAGGAACCGATGGGCTTGCCGAATTGTTCCCGCTGTCGGGCGTAGTCGGCGGCCATGTCGATCATCCGTTCGGCCAGGCCGATCAGGTACGCCGCCGATGCCAGGGCCATCCGATCCGCGGCCGGAACGGACGATTGCACTGCGAGTGGCTTGCGCCGTCCGCCGGTGACGACACTCAAACGCCGACCACCGTCGATGCCGTGTACGTTCTCGCATGCGAAGTCGGTGAGGACGAAGTCCCGTCCGATGACGAGATCGGCGACGTGTGCGTGGGCCACGTACGGACCGTCGTCCACCCAGGCCGTGGCGATGGCAGAACCGTCGGCGATACCCGCCGCCCAGTCGGTGCCGGTGAGAGCGGGAGCAGCCACGACCATGTGTTCGAGAACCGGGCCGGGAACGGCGGCCCGACCCAATTCCTGGAAGAGCAGAATGGCATCCAGGAGGGTGCCGTTCATTCCGCCTTCCGATTCCGGAACCAACAGGGACAACACACCCATGTCGGCCAGTCGTGACCAGAGCACTGGACTGTGACCCGATGCGTCGTCCCAGACCGAGCGCACCAGCGAAGGTGGACACTCGTTGATCAACAGATCCCGCAGGTTCTCGGCAAAGAGCTGCTGATCGGCGGTGAAGGAGAACCGCATTCAGATTCCCTTCGGCAACTGCAGGACGCGGTCGGCGATGATGTTGCGCTGGATCTCATTGGTGCCGGCATAAATGGGTCCACTCAGCGAGAAGAGGAATCCGTCCACCCAGCGGTCGTTCGGACCTTCGAGTCGCTCGGCTTCCGGACCGAGAATGGAGAGAGCGATTTCGTGGATGCGGACGTCCATTTCGGACCAGAAGATCTTGTTGAGACTGGCCTCGGCGCCGATCGGTCGTCCTTCGAGCATTCCTGTGACCGTTTGATAGGTGTGCAGTCGATAGCCCTCGGCCTGCATCCAGACATCGGTGACCGCGTCGCGCAACGACGTGTCACTCGGATCGGCATGCCGCTGCCAGAGGTGCACCAATCGATTGGCCGCTTCGGTGAACCGCGCCGGACTGCGCAGACTCACTCCACGTTCGAAACCGGCAGTGGCCATGGCCACCGACCAGCCTTGGTTCTCCGGACCGAGGGTGTTCTCCACTGGAACCCGCACGTCGTCGAAGAAGATTTCGGCGAAGCCCGTATCGCCGTCCAATTGGGCGATGGGGCGAACTGTGACCCCGGGAGAATCCAGGGGACAGAGAATGAAGGTGAGACCGCGATGCCGCTGGGCCTCGGGATCGGTCCGGAAGATTCCGAAACACCAATCGGCCCACACGGCACGGCTGGCCCAGATCTTTTGTCCGTTGAGGATCCAGTCGTCGCCGTCGCGGCCGGCTTTGCTGGCGATGCCGGCCAAGTCACTACCGGCGTTCGGTTCGCTCCAGGCCTGGGCCCAGACGATCTCCGAGGACGCCATGGTGGGAAGGAACCGCGCCTTCTGTGCGGGGGTGCCGACTTCCATGATGGTCGGGCCCAACAAGAAGATGCCGTTCTGATTGACTCGGCCCGGGGCGCCCGATCGGTAGTACTCCTCTTCGAAAATGAGCCACTTGATGTAGTCAGCACCCCGGCCGCCGTATTCCTCGGGCCAGGACACCGCCGACCAGCGACCCTCGGAGAGAGTGCGTTCCCAGGAGCGGTGGAGTGCAAAACCTTCAGCGGTGTCGAAACTGGGCAGGGGTTCGGTCGGGACATGGGACTCGAGCCAGTGACGAGCCTCCGCACGAAAGGCCGCTTCGTCCTCGGTTTCTCGCAGGTCCATGGCATGCGAACCTTAGTCGCAGAGCGAAAATGCCCCCAACTACAGTTCACCCGATGCCCGGTCGAGTGATGGAGAACGCTCCTCGCGTCGAGAGTCGAGAACGTATCCCGGGTCTCGACGGATTGCGCGCCCTCGCTGTCGTTGCCGTGCTGCTCTTCCATTTGCGGGTGGACCACGCCACCGGCGGATTCCTCGGGGTGTCGCTCTTTTTCACCTTGTCCGGGTATCTCATCACCCGTCTGCTCGTGAACGAACATTCGGAGACCGGAACGATTTCGCTCACCGGATTCTGGGCTCGGCGATTGCGACGGCTGATGCCGGCAGCGCTTGCAGTTCTCGGTGGGATCACGATCATTGCGCTGGTCTCCAACGTCTTCGAGTCGGATCGCGTGCGCGGTGATCTCTGGTCCGCTCTCGGGTACGCCGCGAATTGGCGGTTCATGACCGCTTCCACGTCGTACGCCGATCTGTTCGTCACCACGCCGTCCCCGGTTCTGCATTTCTGGTCTCTGGCCATCGAAGAACAGTTCTATTTCGTCTTTCCAGTCGTTCTGCTCGCGTTGTTCGGTCGCAGTCGCCGCGCAGCGATCGTCGGTCTCGCCGTCCTGTGGACCGCAAGCGTGGTTGCATCGTTGGTGATCGGATCCACCGGCACCTCGGACAACGTCGTCTACTACGGGCTCCACACCCGGGCCGCCGAACTATTGACCGGTTCGTTGGCGGCCCTCCTCGTCACCGGACGACTCGGACGTTCCGTGACGAGTCGTCGGTTGTGGAGGGTGTCATCGACCCTGGCACTGATGGTCTTCGTCGTATCGGTGATATCGGTGGACACCGGGGATCGTTGGCTGTATCGCGGCGGATTCGCCGCCGTCTCGCTGGTATCGATCGTGCTGGTACTGGGCATCCAGGTACCCGGTCCGCTTCAATGGATCGCCGAGCGTCGGGCCGTGGTGGCCGTCGGTGGATGGAGTTATGGCCTGTACCTCGTGCATTGGCCGGTCTTCCTGATCGTGAGCGCCGATCGCACCGGTCTCGACGGATTCCCGCTTCACATTCTTCGATTACTGGTGACCGTGGTGGTGACGGTGCTGATATCGAGATTCATCGAGCAGCCAATTCGTCAGGGTCACCTGCTCTCGACGTCGGGTCGGCGCAGCGGAGCATTGGTTCTCGGTGTCGCGGTCATCGCTGGTGCGGTGGTGGCGGTGCCGCACCGAGGAACACCCAGCCTGGCGGGCTTGGAGGCGCCGGACACCGTGGTCGAATTCGGCGACACCGAACCATCGACGATCATCGCCGTCCTTGGTAGTCAGGCCGCCGCCGCTGTCGACATGCGTTCCGTCGTCGATGCCGGATCGGTGAAGATCGTGGACCTGACGGATCCGGCGTGCCCGGTGACGACGTTCGCGTTCACGGTGGTCGGATGTCGAACTCTGGCGGAGCGCCTCGACGCCCTCGAGGTTCGGCCGTCGCTCGTGGTCGTCGGGGTGGGTGCAAGTGAACGGACCCTTCTCGAGCCGGCCTTGACCGCTGGGGAAGCGGAGATCTTCGCCTGGGCCGAGCGGTACGTGGGCGGAATCCTGAGCGCGTTGGGTCCACGAGAGTCGGTCCTCCTCGACTACGGAGAACCCGATGTCCTGGCCGGTGAACTGGAAGACGTCGGTCTGGTGCGCCCGACGGTCTCCTCGCTCGGACGACCGACGCCACCGACACTGGCCGACCTCTATGCGGTGGTGGCAACCAAACTCGAAGGCGCCGACCGCCGGGAACGGGTGATGGTCATCGGCGATTCCAGTTCTTTTGGCATCTCGGCCGCCATCGATGCCGTAGCGGGTGATCGCTTCAACGTGGTGTGGGCCGGCGGACAGAACTGTCCCCTGGTGGACGTGGAACAGGTGCGCTGGTGGGACGGTGCCGAATTCACCATGGATTACTGCCCGACTCTCGACGGAGAATGGCGGGATCTTCTCGACTCGTTCCGACCGGACCGGGTGCTGGTCGTGGTGACGGTTCCCGAACAAGCCGAACAGCGCTACGCCGGTGATCCTGACTGGCACGCACTCGGCGACCCGGCCTACCAGCAGGTCCACGATGCCTTCATGGCCGAATTCATGCAACTGCTCATTGCACGTGACATCGGATTGTCCGTGTTCAACAGCCCGCGCATTCACGGTGGTTCACTCAGCGGGGCCACCTTCGCCCAGGACGATCGCGTCGATGGCTGGAATGCGATGATTGCGGCCTGGGCGGCGCGGTGGCCGGTCATCGAGGTGATCGATTGGGCGGGAATCCTGGCGCGTGTGGAACCCGAACCGGGTTCTCTGCGGATCGATGGCGTCCATTTGGAACAGAACATCCTGAATGGCATCGTCGCCGCCGAGATCGTGCCACTCCTCGCACGAGATCCTCGTTCTCCCCCTGCCGGGACCATTGGTTAGGGTGAGGCGGTGCCTCATTCCCCTGAATCTCCGCCTGCGCCGACCGCCGCCGGACAGGTTCCCGCAGTCGATGGCTGGTTCACGATCGGAGACGATCCCCATTTGATCGGGGCGAAGTGTTCCGAGTGCGGCACCTACGTCTTTCCGCCTCGCACCGGAGCCTGTCCCAATCCGGGTTGCAACAGCGACGAGTTGGTTGCGACGCCGCTGTCCACTCGGGGCACGGTCTGGAGTTTCACCGAAAATCGTTACGCGCCGCCGCCTCCCTACAGAGCAGCCGAACCCTTCGAGCCATATGCCTTGGTGGCGGTGCAACTGGAAGAGGAGGGTTTGATCGTGCTCGGTCAGGCGCCCAAGGGTGTGTTGGCGACGGATCTGCGAGTGGGTCAGTCGATGCAATTGGAGACCGATGTGCTCTATCGAGAGGACGGAGTGGATCACATGATCTACGTGTGGGCCCCGGCGAGCGAGCGGCCATGAGCGACCGCGACCTCGTCGTTCTCGGCGTCGGGATGCACCCCTGGGGCAAATGGGGTCGCGACTTCACCGAGTACGGCATGGTGGCGGCACGCGCCGCGCTCGCCGATGCCGGCATCGAATGGAAGGACGTCCAATACGTCGCCGGTGCTGACACCATTCGCAACGGTTACCCGGGTTTCATCGCCGGTGCCACCTTCGCCCAGAAACTGGGTTGGACCGGCGCTCGTGTGTCGTCGAGTTACGCGGCGTGTGCCAGTGGTGCGCAGTCGCTGCAGGCGGCACGGGCTTCGATCCTGGCCGGATTCTGCGATGTGGCCATGGTCATCGGTGCCGACACCACTCCGAAAGGCTTCTTCGCCCCGGTGGGTGGCGAGCGCAAGACCGACCCGGATTGGTTGCGATTCCATCTCCTGGGAGCCACCAACCCGGTCTACTTTGCGCTCTTTGCTCGGCGGCGGATGGATCTCTACGGAGCCACCTCCGAAGACTTCGCCATGGTGAAGGTGAAGAACTCGCGCCACGGTCTGGAAAACCCGAATGCCCGATTCCGCAAGGAGAGTTCCATCGAGGACGTGCTGAACAGTCCGGTGGTGAGCGATCCCCTGCGTCTGCTCGACATCTGTGCCACGTCCGACGGCGCGGCCGCGATGATCGTGGCCAGTCGGGAATTCGCCGAACGGCACTTGGGTTCGCTGGCAGGTGTGCCGCGCATCAAAGCAGTGAGCACCGTGACGCCCACCTATCCGCAGACGACTCTGGAACTCCCGGATTTCGCCACGGATTCATCGGCTGTCGTGGCGCCACCAGCACGGGGATTCAAGGACTCCATCTGCTGGGCTGCGTACGAAGAAGCCGGTATCGGACCCGAAGACGTGTCGCTCGCCGAGGTGTACGACCTCTCGACGGCCCTCGAACTGGATTGGTACGAGCACCTCGGGCTGTGTGCGCCAGGTGAGGCCGAAGCACTCCTGCGCTCCGGTGCCACCACCATCGGCGGACGAGTACCGGTCAATCCGAGCGGAGGGCTGTCCTGTTTCGGTGAGGCAATTCCGGCCCAAGCGATCGCCCAGGTCTGCGAAGTGGTGTGGCAGCTTCGTGGTCGGGCGGCTGGTCGTCAAGTGGAGGGGGCGCGGGTGGGTATCACCGCCAACCAGGGGCTCTTCGGTCACGGGTCGTCGGTTATCGTCTCCTCATGAGCATTCCCGAAGCCTTCATCATCGACGCCGTTCGCACTCCGGTGGGACGTCGCGGTGGGGGACTGAGCACGGTCCATCCCGCCGACCTCGGCGCCCACAGCATCAAGGCCCTCATGGAGCGCACCGGAGTGGATCCCAATGCCGTGGACGATGTGGTGTTCGGCAATGTCGACTCCGTGGGACCGCAGGCCGGCTGCATCGCCCGGACGTGTTGGTTGGCGGCGGGTTTGCCGCAGCACGTTCCAGGAACCACCATCGATCGACAGTGCGGTTCGGCCCAGCAGTCGGTGCACTTCGCCGCCCAGGCGGTCATGAGTGGCACCATGGATCTGGTCGTGGCCGGTGGCGTGCAGAACATGAGCATGATTCCGATTTCCTCGGCCATGACCGCTGGCCAGGCTCTCGGTTTCGAGGATCCCTTCACCGGCTCACCGGGATGGGTGTCCCGTTACGGCAACGGTGAGGTGAGCCAATTCGTCGGTGCCGAGATGATGGTGGAGAAGTGGAATCTGTCGCGCGACGAGATGGAGTCGTTTGCGGTGACGTCGCACGAGCGGGCCATTCGGGCCCGGTCCGAAGGTCGCTTCGAGGCCGAGATCGCTCCGCTGAACGGTGTGCAACACGACGAGGGACCGCGCGAGCCGAATTGGGAGAAGATCCGCTCGTTGCCCACGCTCACCCCGGGTGGGCGTTTGACCGCCGCTTGCGCGAGCCAGATCTCCGACGGTTCAGCGGCCTTGTTGATCGCCAACGAGCAAGCGGTGAAGTCCC
>JBMTPW010000074.1:0-8122 GCA_049444115.1 Ilumatobacteraceae bacterium
GGGCACGTTGCCCGACTTCTCGTACTCCACTCCCTTGTGCAGGAGCAGCGTCGCATCACCGCCGTCGTCCAGAATCATGTTCGGCCCGTCGCCATCAGGCCAGGTCATCATCTGCTCCGTGCACCACCAGTACTCCTCGAGGGTCTCGCCCTTCCAAGCGAACACCGGGACCCCGCCCGGATTCTCCGGCGAGCCGTTCGGTCCCACCACCACGGCGGCCGCAGCGTGGTCCTGGGTGGAAAAGATGTTGCACGAAGCCCACCGGACCTCGGCCCCCAATTCGACAAGAGTCTCGATCAGCACCGCCGTCTGGATGGTCATGTGGAGCGAACCCGAGATGCGCGCCCCCTTCAAGGGTTTGCTGGATCCGTATTCCTTGCGCAGCGCGCGCAGTCCAGGCATCTCGTGTTCGGCGAGATGGATCTCCTTGCGCCCGAAGGGTGCCAACGACAGATCGGCGACCCGATAATCCTTCCGGGCGGCGACTGAGGACGTACTCGATGACATGACTTCTCCTTGACGGGGCGCTCGAACCGAGGACATCAGTAGCACGGTCCTCCGGTCAGTGTAATCGCTCGCACACCGACGACTCGGCGATCGTCGACGCTCGGTGCGTATCAGCGTCCGGTGACGCGACTTTCGCCTTTGGCGATGCGGGCCATGATCCGCTCGTGCTCCGCCGGCGACACTTCTTCGGACTCTTCGATCAGCATCACGGCAATGCCGTCGCGGATGGAGTACCGGCGATGCAAGCGCGGGTTGTAGAGACTGTTCTCGTCGTCGAGAAGGTGCAATTCACCCTTGTCCACGGGACAGGCCAGAACGTGCATCAATTGGGGATCGAGAGTCATTGGGCCTCCTGGTCATCGGTGGGTACGGTCGGCGGTCGGTACGGAGAACTCATACGGAAGTGATGGCCGCCAGCACTTCGGTCACTCGTTCGTCACAGACATCGCGGTCGGGAGCTTCCAGATTGAGCCGCAGAAGCGGTTCGGTGTTGGACGGGCGCAGGTTGAACCACCAGGATCCGCAATCCACGGTGAGGCCATCCAAGCGATCCTGGTCGTACGCGGCGAATGTCTTGGAAACCGCGTCGATCACCTGTTGCGGGTCTTCCACTTGCGTGTTGATTTCCCCGCTCGAGCTGTAGCGCTCGTACGGACGGCGAAGCTCGGACAAGGGCTGGCCCGTCCGACTCATTTCCTCGAGCATCATCATCACGGCGATCAGTCCGCTGTCGGCTCGGTAGTTGTCCTTGAAGTAGTAGTGAGCCGAATGTTCTCCGCCGAACACCGCTCCCGTTTCGGCCATGAGCTGCTTGATGAAGGAATGTCCGACCTTGGTGCGTAGGGGAATTCCACCGCTCTCACGAATGACTTCCGGTACCGCCCGACTGCAGATGAGATTGTGCAGGACCGTGGCCCCCGGGTGTTTGCGCAACATGGCGGCGGCCAGAATGGCCGTCGTCGTGGAACCGGACAGGCCGCGTCCGAGTTCATCCACCACGAAGACGCGATCGGCATCCCCGTCGAAGGCGAGTCCGATATCGAACCCACCGGCCACCACCCGGGCTTGGAGGTCTCTTTGATTGGCCGACTGCAAGGGATCAGCCGGATGATTCGGGAACGTGCCGTCGAGTTCGGCGTACATCACCTCGAGTTCGAGCAATGCAAGCCGCTCGAACACCGCCGGAACCACCAAGCCCCCCATGCCATTGGCAGTATCGGCCACGACCCGCATGGGGCGCATGGATGCCGGATCCACGAAGGAGATCACGTGATCGACGAAGGCGGACAACATGTCCCGTTCGGTTGTCCGACCGCGGCGCTCGGCATTGGGTGGCAGATCACCCGAGAGAACTCTTTCGGCTGCGGCCCGCACCTGCAGAAGTCCCGTGTCCACTCCCACCGGACGCGCACCTGCCAGACACAACTTGATGCCGTTGTACTGTGCCGGATTGTGGGAGGCCGTGAACATGGCTCCCGGCGCGTCCAATCGACCGGCAGCGAAATACAGCAAGTCGGTGGAAGCGAGCCCGATGTCGATCACATCGACACCATGTTCCATCAGGCCGCGAGAAAACGCTTCCACCAACTCCGGACCAGAGGGACGCATGTCGCGAGCCACGATGGCCACGGGTGCACCGGTGAACGAGGCAAAGCCCACACCGAGCGCATGAGCCACAGTGACATCGAGTTGATCAGGAACGGTGCCACGAATGTCATAGGCCTTCACGATCTGATCTAGCACGGTTCCAACAGACATCTCCGTGGCACCCTATCGCTGTCGGGTTCAGGCCAGAGTGGGAGTTTGTGGCGCAGAGGGTGGAGACATCCCATTCGATGCAACGTCTCCTTGCGACGACTCGTGGTCTCCGTCGAACCCTGCATGGTCGCTGACCTGCATCTTCTGCCGACGATTGGAACGCCAGAGCAGGAAGACGGCCACGAATCCCGTGAGCGTCAAGACATAGGCAAAGCGATCGATGGGACTGGGCTCGAAGGAGAGGGTCACCTCGTTGGAGGTCGGAACGACGACCATCATGTTGGGGGCCACGCGATAGGGCCCCTGCGCTCCCGTGGCTTTCCAGTTCGGGAAGTAACTCACGCGCACCAGTACCGGTGTTCCAGTGCGATCGACTCGGAACGACACCGATTCATCTTCTTGAACGACATCGGATACCACCGCCGGTTCGACACTGATACTTTCCACCGAATCGGCAAGCGTCACGATGTCCACTTTGCGGGAATCCGAACCGGGGACTCCCTCGCGTCGCGACAAGTCGATCTCCACCTCGGCTCGCGGCCAGTCATCCGGGCCGTCGCCTGCGGGCAGGACCGGCCACTCCAGGGGCTGCTGCAACCAACTGGTGCCCAATTCGAGCCAACGTTCGCGCTGATCTCCGCCACGTTGGGCGACGACCACCGGGAGAGAGGCGAGCGGAACCACGAGATCGGAATCGGCAACCTCGTAGATGCGCCATGGACCCGCCTGGGCGATCTGGCGCAACCCGCCATCCGAGGCCGCCACGACATCGGCCTGAGCGACGGCTTCCGGCGTGACCGCCATGTAGTAGTTGACTCCGAGCGCCCTCAGGTAGGGAACGCCAACCGAGGCATTGTTGTTCACGTACCGCAATTCGCGCACCGGATTGGAACTCTGTTTGGACATGGCCCCAGCGGCCAGGAAGTGATACGGCGTGGTGCCTGCCGCTTCGAAGAAGAGGCCCTCGCTCGAGGCGATGCAGCCATTCGTCCAGAACGGAAGAAGCATGAGGGCCATCGTGGTGCCATAGCGGTCGTTGCCACCGAAGTTCTCCCACAAGGCGCGTCCGCAGCCACGGCTCTCGCCGATCTCCTTCATCGTCTGCACGACCTGGTAGTACTCGCCGTATGCCGAGCGACTCTCGTAACCCGAGAAATTCCACCGGGCCCATCCGTCAACGAAACCGCGGTTGCCTGCTCGCGTCTCGAAGGGACCCCATGAGTATTCGAGACCCTGACCCTCGTTCACCCGCGAGCCAAAGGGCAGAGACTGGAACCGGAAACCCAGTACCAAGAGAGCCACGAGAGCCGTGAACACCGCCGCAACGGAACGCGCATTGAATTGCCCACGTCGCATTCGTTCGCTCACCGATTCGTCGACGAGTCCTGCATCATCCGCTTCCCCGATGTCTTCGCGCGCAATTCGCGCATCGGACACGAAAGGATCCGACGATGCGCGGTGGGATGCCCCCACGAGGCGCTCCAACTGGACGAGTCGAACCACCGCCGACACCACCTCGACGATTCCGATCGCCGCCAACAGATAACGACAGAGGTTCAACATCGGCAGGAGCCGTGGATTCCAGAGCAAGCCGATCACGGGCAGGCTGTCGTTGAACACGTACACGAACACTGCGAACAAGGCTCCGGTGAATCCGAGCCACAAACCCGTGCGATGGCGACGCGCCACCATCGCCCCCAACCCGATGAGGGCAAAGGTCATGAAGAAGATGTTCCAGAAGGGCGGAAGAGCGAAGAACATGCCCCAATACGAGGTGAACGATCCGTTGCCTGGTTCGCCTTTGTACTTCATGTCGGTCATGTAGGCGTGGTTGAGGAGGAACGGCACGATCCAGAATGCCGACAACAGCGAACCGGTCCCCACGGTGACCAGGAACCAACGCAACCGACGGCGATCCGCCCACAGTGCCAACATCACCAGGAGTCCGACGGCCACGTAGATGGCCACGATTCCGTGACTGAGAACGGCCAGAGCCATGAAGACTGCAGCCTTGATTCGATGCCGACCGGTTTCGAGGCCACTGGCGAAGAGACCGAAAGCAACGAGCGCGAAGGACAACGAAATCGAGAACGAGAACTCGCCGGCCATCGTGGAAGCCAGATTGCCGCCATAAATGGTGTAGCTCTCGTCCAACAAGAACACCAATCCAGCCAACGCGAACAGCTCAGGAATGGGATAGGCGAATCGCGCCAAACGGCCGAAGAGCCAGCAGCAAAAGGGCAGTGTCACGACACCGGCGACGGCGATCAATTTGAAGGCCACCGCATAGGGCAGCACCACGTCGAGGAACACAATGAAGAGTGCCGGGATCACCATGTAGAACCGGTAGGCCGGGAGACCCGAGTACCAGTCCATGGACCATCCGGTGAGCTTCCAGGGCAACAGGTGATCGCGCAAGTAGGCCGGACCCCAAACGTGGGCCCCCATGTCGCCCCCGGTAGGCGTGGTGTTGCGCACGATCTGCGAAGGTTCCACCACGCGGATGGCGATGAACGTGCTGACGCCCACCAGAGCCACACGCACGAGCATGGCGATGAGTCGTTGCCGATCAGCGCGCAATTCGGTGAGGCGGTCGCGGATAGACGAAGCCATAGACATTCTCATCATGTCATCCGGGGACCGGTGACGTGGATCGCCGGAAATCAGAGAGCCACGAGAAGCAACCCGGTGGCATTGAAAGCTGCATGGGCCAAGATGGCACTTCCCAACCGACCGGTCACCAAGAAGCACAGCCCGAGAACGACGGCGAAGCTGAACAGTCCCGGGAATTCGATCGGTTGCAAATGAATGGCGGCGAACCAGATCGAGGACACCATCAGCGCGAGCACGTCGTGGAGTCGACCCTGAAGGGACTGCAGCAGCATTCCGCGGTAGACGATTTCTTCGATCAGGGGTGCACCGATCACCACCACGAGGACCAATCCCACGATCCAACCACCGTCGACCTTGTCCCAGAGGTCTCGCGCCCGTCGCTCCACTTCATCACTGGCGAACGTGTCGGGCCACCAGCGTTGCAGCGGCCAATACACGAGTGGCAGAAGGAGAAGCTGACTGGCCACGCCGATGGGAATACCGACCAGATCGGAGAATCGAAAGGAGATCCGATAGTCGCGCGTCGGGCGCCCGCTCCCCCAGTTGCGGCTGACGACGACGAGAGCCACGAGGAACGGGATCCAGAGCATCACCACCGAAGCGATGGTGATGGAGATCGGCCACGTGTCCGGATCGTCGCCCCCGTATCCGGTGATGGCGATGACGGCGGCCTGCAACGGCAGCGACACGATGTACGCCGAGACCCAGGCGAGGAATGCCACCCCCACCGAGAACCGGATCGGCGACGTGGGACGCACGTAGCCCACGACGTGCGCTAACCGGCGAGTCGGTGGACGAAGGGGAGCACCTCGGCTCGACGACGGTCGTCGAGACTCCAGCCACTCGGGGGAGCGAAGCGCTGCCAGTGCTTGGCACACAACTCGTACACGTTGGGCAGCCGCTCATCCTCGAGATGATCGATCCAGATGGTCGAGGTCGAGTACTGGAACGCCAGCGAGATGTGCGCGGCCTCCCGACATCCACTGCGAGTACAAGAGCGCATGACCTAGAAAATACGCAATTACAGCCCTTGTTTGGTGGATGAGGGTTCTGCGAGCACGACGTACCGAGCATGACAATTCGGTCGTAGCATGAGCCCATGAGCGAGTCCTCTCCTCCCCCGCCTCCCCCTCCGCCGTCTCCGAGCGCCGATTCCGGCCGCCGTTTCGGTCGGGCGTCGAAGAACCGGGACGCCGACGTTCCCCCGCCGCGCCAGTCGGATACCCGCCCCGGATCACCCTCCAACGGTCAACCCGATGGACGTTCCGGACGACCGGCGATGCCGAAATGGTCAGCATGGGTTCTGCTCGGCATCATCCTGGTCCTGATCTTCGGTCCCCAACTCCTACCTGGACCGGATCGCGAGAAGCTGGGCTTCGAAGAGTTCATCACCCAGGTGGAGGCAGGGCGAGTCGACGAAGTCAAGTTGAACAACACCACGCTGTCCATCACCGGTACCTTCGCCGATGGCAGCGAGTTCACCACCACCGCCCCGCCGGGCTTCCCGAATGAAAGCGACCGAGAACTGCTGCGTTCCAAGGGAGTGGACTTCAAACCCTCCACTCCCCAGTCGAACTGGCTGCTCAACCTGATCCCGCTCCTTCTCCCCTTCCTCCTCATCATGGGATTCCTGGTCTGGATGAACCGGCGGGCCAGCGGACAAATGGGCAACATGATGTCGATCGGCCGCAGTCGGGCCCGGGCCTATTCGACCGATCGTCCCTCCACCACCTTCGCCGACATCGCCGGCTACGAAGGTGTCAAGACCGAAATCAAAGAGGTCGTCGACTTCCTGCGCATGCCCGAACGATTCAAGGAGATCGGTGCGCGCGTCCCCAAGGGAATGCTGCTCGTCGGTCCGCCGGGAACCGGCAAGACGTTGTTCGCCCGCGCCGTTGCCGGAGAAGCCGGTGTGGGATTCCTGTCGGTCACCGGATCCGACTTCATGGAGATGTTCGTCGGAGTGGGAGCGAGCCGGGTTCGCGATCTCTTCCAGCAGGCCCGCAAGATGGGCCGGGCCATCATCTTCATCGACGAGATCGACTCCATCGGCCGCAAGCGCGGCGCCGGCCTCGGTGGCGGACACGACGAGCGCGAGCAGACCCTCAATCAGATGTTGGCCGAGATGGACGGTTTCGAAACCTCCGAGGGCATCGTCATCCTGGCCGCCACCAACCGTCCCGACGTCCTCGACCCGGCGCTCTTACGACCCGGTCGCTTCGATCGGCAGATCGTCGTGCCGCTTCCCGAATTCGAGGAGCGAGCCGCCATTCTGCGGGTCCATAGCCGTGACAAGCGCATGGGACCTGATGTCGATCTCGACACGATGGCCAAGGGCACGCCGGGTATGAGCGGAGCCGACCTCGCCAACTTGGTCAACGAGGCCGCGTTGTTCGCCGTGCGACGAGGCAGCTCTCAAATCGAGAAGATCGACTTCGAGTCGGCCCGCGACCGCATCATGATGGGAGCCAGCCGAGAATCGCTGGTGCTCACCGCCGAGGAGAAGCGAGTCACCGCCTATCACGAAGGTGGACACGCCGTTCTGGCAGCGGTGCTCCCGAACGGAGACCCGCTCCACAAGGTCACCATCCTTCCCCGGGGCATGGCCCTCGGCGTCACGCAGACCCTGCCGGAGGAGCGCCACAGTTTCTCGAAGGACTACATCCAGGATCGGATCTGCATGGCTCTTGGCGGTCGGGTCGCCGAGCAAGTCGTCTTCGACCAGCAGACCACCGGAGCCGCCAACGATCTCGAGGTCGTCACCGGTCTGGCGCGTCGGATGGTGCGCGAATGGGGCATGAGTGATTCGGTCGGACCCATGGCTTGGCACAGCCAACAACAGGTCTTCTTGGGAGAGGATCTCATGACCGGCGGCCGTGAGTACAGCGACGATACGGCGCGGATGATCGACGAAGAGGTGAACAAGATCCTGCGCGCGCAAGAAGTCCGAGCCACGCAGTTGTTGGTCAAGCATCGCAAGGGACTGGACCTCGTCGCCGAAGCCCTCCTCGACAAGGAAACCATCGACGGAGCCCTCGTCAACGAGTTGGTGCAACAAGGCCTGGACGAACAGACCCCGGCATCGTCAACGAACGACTGAAGCGATACAGCCGTCACTGGTGCTGGCAGTCGCCCGGATCGCCGGCGACACCGGGATCACGGACCTGGGCCACCGCGGCCCACAGATCCGTTGCGCTCACGGGACCCAGGAAGTGGCGCACGACCACGCCATCGCGGTCACAGA
>JBMTPW010000075.1:0-8088 GCA_049444115.1 Ilumatobacteraceae bacterium
GAAGAACCCGGTTGCCGAGAATGCTTCCACCCGTCACGTCTGAACCCCCGTGTCATTCCGATATCGACCGGTCGGCCCGGTCGTGACGACCTTAGCCCTCGCCACCGGGCCTGGTCACGGTCGGACCTAGCGAGAAACGTCGGATTGGGCCTCGACGGTCCGGACGTTCATGATCCGAGTGACCAGGTCGTAGGGCCAACCCTCGGGGAGGTCCAAGGGTGCGACTGCCGAGCCCACCAGGACCTGACGCTTTTCCCCCTCCATCACGAAGCCCAGTTCCGAACGGGCGGCTTGTTCGATGCCGCGGGGCGTCTGCAACTGGTCGATTTCGGACTGCAGCTGTTCATTGGCGCGTTTGATGACTTCGAGTTCGTTCTGCCGGTCGGTGATCTCGTCCTTCTGGCCGAGCCATGACTTGGCGGGAAGCAAGACGAAGGAGTTGGCGAACGAGACCAGCACCAGACCGATGCCCACCACCAGAACGAACCGCCCGATGACCCGGGGTATGAGCCGTTGGGACCGAGGAACAGGACGGGTGAGATCGCTCAGAGCCGACTTTCGGCCCCGCTTCTTGCCCTGACCGGACCGAGGCGCGGCGCCCTGACGGGCAGGAGCGCGCGGAATGCTCGACGTCTTGGAGGACACTCCACCATTCTGCCGATTTCGTTCCAGTAATGGGGGGCACTGGCCGGTGACCTGGTGTGACGAACGAAGCGAATCGATCAGGCCAATGGCGCGAGAGCGGTCCGACCTCGGTACGAGGCGATTTCACCGAGTTGTTCTTCGATTCGCAGCAACTGGTTGTACTTCGCAACCCGGTCACTGCGAGCCGGAGCACCGGTCTTGATCTGGCCGCAGTTGGTGGCGACCGCGAGATCGGCAATGGTCGAGTCCTCGGTTTCTCCGCTTCGATGGCTCATGACACTCGAATACCGATGACGGGTGGCCAGTTCGACCGTTTCCAGAGTTTCGGTCAGCGACCCGATCTGGTTGGGTTTCACCAGCACACTGTTGGCCACCCCGAGTTCGATTCCACGAGCCAGGCGCGCCGTATTGGTGACGAAGAGATCGTCGCCCACCAATTGGATCCTTCGCCCCAAGCGCTCGGTGAGAGCGAGCCAGCCGTCCCAGTCGTCTTCGGCCATTCCGTCCTCGATGGACACGATGGGATAGCGCGCCACCAGATCGGACCAGTAATCGACGAGTTCACCGGGGGTCAATGTCTTGCCTTCACCGGTCAGGTGATAGCGGCCGTCGCGAAACAACTCGCTCATCGCCGGATCGAGCGCGATGGCGATGTCGACTCCTGGTGTGAAATCGGCGGATTCGATGGCCTGCACCAGAATCTTGATGGCGTCCTCGTTGGTGGCCAGATCAGGGGCGAAACCCCCTTCGTCTCCGACGGCCGTCGAGAGGTTCCTCTCGCGCAAGATCTTGCGCAATTGGTGATAGGTCTCCGCTCCCCAGCGCACGGCCTCCCGGAAGCTGGGCGCGCCCAACGGCATGATCATGAACTCCTGGAGATCGATGGTGTTGTCGGCGTGTGCTCCACCATTGATGACGTTCATCATCGGAACCGGGAGAACATGGGCATTGGGACCGCCGACGTACCGCCACAGTGGAACGTCGAAGGAATCGGCGGCTGCGCGGGCTACTGCCAGGCTGGTTCCCAGGATGGCATTGGCGCCCAATCGAGATTTGTTCGGTGTGTCGTCGAGGTCGCTGAGGATGGCGTCGATGAGCCGCTGCTCGAGAGCATCACAACCGAGCAGAGCATTTTCGATTTCACCGTTCACGAAGCCGACGGCGTTCAGCACGCCCTTGCCGCCGAAACGGCGACCGCCATCGCGCAGTTCGACGGCTTCGTGTTCGCCGGTACTCGCTCCTGAAGGCACCATGGCCCGGCCGCGGGCCCCGGAGGACAACTCGACCTCGACCTCGATCGTCGGATTCCCGCGGGAATCGAGGACTTCTCGTCCGGTGATGTTGATGATGCCGGTCATGCCTCCAACCCTACGAGGTCGTCGGCCCGGTCGTGTCCCATGGCTCGGTCGTGTTCGATGACTGGTTCAACCCGGAAATCGGCCTTCGGCCGCCGCGCGGCGGGCACTGGTCACCGATCGCAGGGCCACTTCCGGATCGATGCCACGGCGACGACAATCGGCGACGATGGAAAAGAGCACGTCCCCGAGATCCGTGACGGCATCGAGGTCGAGTCCGGACGGTGCGATCCCCAAGTCGATGCCGGCTCGGTCGGCACGCTTCTGGATCGAAGCGGCGTAGGACAACGCTCCTGTGGATCGGGGTACCCCGTCGAAGGGTCCGGGCCGGACGCCCTTGGCCTCCTTCTCGGCCATCTTGATGGCCTCCCAGGAGGTGGCGAGGGATTCGGCATCGGTTGCCGCCGTCGAAACGGCGCCAAAGACATGGGGATGACGGCGCACCAACTTGTCATTGATGCTGCGAGCGACATCAGCCATCGTGAATCGCCCTTCTTGTTCGGCGATGGCGGCATGGAATTCGATCTGGTAGAGCAGATCGCCCAGCTCCTCCACCAGGTGTTCGTCCGAACGGGGGTCGTCGGCGTCGAGGGCGTCGAGGGCATCCACGACTTCGTACGTTTCTTCCAAGAGATATGTGATCAGCGACTGATGAGTCTGCTCGCGATCCCATGGACATTCGTGTCGAAGTCGGCGGGCCAATTCATGGAAGGCCACGAGCTCCTGTCCGACGTTCACGCGCAACTGCGGAATGTAGACGCTCGTGAGATGGTCGGCGTCCACTGTGCGGTCCATGGCGCTCCAGGGAACAGTGGCCACGACTTCGTCCTCGAGGCCGAGATGATGGAGCACGACGACGTCGATGTCGTCGTTCGACTGTGAGTCGGTGTCCTCGGTGGACAATTTGATCTCCGAAAGGACCCAGGGCGCATGACAGTGGGCCACCAACAGCGGTCCGGCAGCTCCGGCGGCAGCGCTGGCGAACTGGTGTCCGTCGATCAGAGTCACGGCGGACTCCACGGGATCGATACCCAGACGCGACCACACCAGATCCAAGAAACTCATCGCCGGCTGAACGACGCACCGAACGCGAACATCGACCAAGAGATCCCGCACGGTGCGTTCGAGCACCAAGGGTGAGCCGGGAACCGCGTACAAGATCTCGCCGTGTCGCTGCGCGGCGGAGATCAACTCCGCGACGATGCCGCGGTAGGTCTCATCGAATGTGGCGGCATCTTCATAGTGGTGATCGAGAGCGATGGCATCGGCCACCACCGATGCGCTCGGATGCTGCGCTGTGCGCAGGTAGCGGTGGCCGTGAGCTGCGATTCGACGGCGGGTGTGTTCGGTGACGTATTCCTCGCCTGCCGGACCGAGTCCGACGATCTCGATCAACGGGGCGGCCACGGTACGGTCAGCGATCGGTGTCGACGATTTGCTGAGTCTCGGGGTCCCAGCGACCATATTCGGGACTGATCCAGATCCTGGCCGTGGCGAGAGCATCCCGACCGATGCGCCCGGCGGTGGCCGGTCCGAGGATTTGGCCCACATCGGCGGCCACTTCCGAATACGGGCGCAACAAGATGGTCACCCAGCCCACTCCTGGCACTTCGAATGGCGGGGAGACGACGCCCACGTCGGCCGTTCGAAGAGCCGTCACGAATTCGGGAACGATTTGACTGGCCAATGTCGACAACTGCACACAGGCCGATCCGCTTTGCTGATCGGTGAGGATGCCGCCATCAGCCGCCGACGTGTCGGTGGAGACGTCCTTGGCCACATCGGCGAAGGACTCACCGGCGGTGATGCGAGCCACTGCGGCCTCCACATCCTCTTGGGTGTTGGTGAGGATCAATCGCAGACATACCACTTCTGATTCGGTGGGCCCCTTGCCGTAGAGATCGGCCATGTCGTCTTCGCTCGGCGTGAAGGCAAGACCGGCCGCTTCCAATGTTGCGGAGGCCCGTACGTAGAAGTCCTGCACGGCAACCGGAGCAGCCAGGAATCCGCCCTGCTGACTGAGTCCGGTGCGGGCTGCGTCGCGTTGTTCGTCGGTGACGTCGATCCCGGCCTCGTCGAGGACGCCCTCCAGCACGACGGTGTTCACCCAGTCCAGAATCAAACCTCGCGCAACCGCGGTATTGACGTTGCCGCTTTCCACCTGGGCCCCGCCCACGGCGGCTGCGTAACCACTCAGAAGGTCGTCGAAGTCTTGGTTGGACAAGGACTCGCCGTTCACCCGAACCGCGTCCTTGGCCGTAGCCGAACATGCCGACAGCGTGGTCGCCGACAAGGTGGCGCCCACCCCCAGACAAGCCAGGAGCAAGACGGAACGAGAGCGCGAGGAGGTGAACACGGAAATCGAATCTACTCCTCGGCGGTCACTCGGACCCGGTGGGGAAGAGTTCCCGGAGGAATTCGAGGATGTAGGGAGCGGCCTCGGCATGGCGGGGAATCGGTACCACCAATTGTTGCAGTGCCTCTTTGTGAATGGCATCGCGCGACAGGCGTCGCAAACGCGCCGATTCACTGACCTTCAAAGTCACGGGACCGAGACGCGCTTGCGCCGGAGAGACGACCATCTCGGTGAGGCCGAGCCGATGACATTCGGCACGCAGGCGGGCCACGGTGAGCAACGTCGTTGCTGGAGGGGGGATCGGTCCGTACCGGTCGGTCCACTCATTGGCGATGTCATCGACTTCGGCGTTCGTGGTCACGAGGGCCAGGCGCCGGTAGGCCTCGAGCCGGAGCTCCTCCTTGGTCACGTACTCCTTGGGGAGGAAGGCATCGGTGGGCACGTCGATGCGAATTTCCGACGGCTCCCGTTGTGGCTCACCTTTCATTTCACCCACGGCCTCGGTGACCATCTGGCAGTACAGGTCGTAGCCGACGGCGGCGATGTGTCCGCTCTGGGATTCACCGAGCAGATTGCCGGCACCGCGAATCTCGAGGTCCCGCATGGCGATCTTGAACCCGCTGCCCAGATCGGTTGACTCACCGATGGTGCGCAGACGTTCGTAGGCCTCCTCGGTCAGGGACTTGTCCCGTGGGTGGAAGAGGTAGGCGTAGGCGCGTTGTCCGCTTCGGCCGACCCGCCCGCGGAGCTGATGCATTTGACCCAGACCGAGCAGGTCGGCGCGCTCCACGACCAGGGTGTTCACAGTTGGCATGTCGATACCGCTCTCGATGATCGTGGTGCAGACCAGGACGTCGAACTCGCCCTCCCAGAAATCCACGACCACTTGTTCGAGGGTGCCCTCGTCCATCTGACCGTGAGCCACGGCGACTCGGGCCTCGGGAACCAATTCGCGCAGGCGCATCGCGCACTCTTCGATGGATTGCACGCGGTTGTGCACCCAGAAGACCTGCCCTTCTCGAAGTAGTTCGCGGCGAATCGCTTCGACGGCCACCCGTTCGTCGTATTCACCGACATAGGTGAGGATGGGCTGGCGATCCGCCGGGGGAGTTTGGAGCAGGCTCAGGTCCCGAATGCCGACCAGGCTCATCTCCAAGGTGCGTGGAATCGGAGTGGCGCTGAGCGTGAGCACGTCGACGTTCGTCTTCAGGTGTTTCATGGTCTCTTTGTGCTGCACGCCGAAGCGTTGTTCTTCGTCGATGATGAGCAATCCGAGATCCTTGAACGTCACGTTGTTGGCGAGGAGGCGGTGGGTACCGATGACGCAGTCGACCTCACCGGAAGCCAGTCCCTTCACGACCTTGTTGGCCTGGGCGGTGGTGAGGAATCGCGAGAGGACTTCCACCCGGATGGGATAGCCGGCGAAGCGATCGGTGAAGGTGTTGCCGTGCTGCGAGGCCAGAAGCGTGGTCGGTACCAGGACTGCCACTTGTTTGCCGTCCTGGATGGCTTTGAAGGCCGCCCGAACGGCCACCTCGGTCTTGCCGAATCCCACGTCGCCGCAGATCAAGCGGTCCATGGGATAGGGCCGTTCCATATCGGACTTGGTCTCTTCGATGGCCTTCTTCTGATCGGGGGTTTCCACGAACGGGAACGCGTCCTCCATCTCGTGTTGCCAGGGAGTGTCGGGGGCGAAGGTGTGGCCCTGTGCAGTCACCCGCTTCTGATAGAGCACCACGAGTTCTTGGGCGATTTCGCGAACCGCGCTGCGCACCCGAGCTTTCGATTTGGCGAAATCACTGCCTCCGAGGCGATGCAGCACCGGTGTCTCGCCACCCACATAGTGGCGCACGGTGTCGATCTGATCGGAGGGGACGTACAACTTGTCGCCACCCTTGTAGGCCAGCAAGAGATAGTCGCGTTCGATTCCCCCGACGGTGCGTTTGACCATGCCCTCGTACTTGGCGACGCCATGGATGTAGTGCACGACGTAATTGCCGGGTTTGAGATCCTCGAACACCGTGATTCCCGATCGCTGGCGCGAGCGAGGAGTTCGATGAGATCGTCGCCGACCGGTCACATCGGATTCGCTGATCACCGCCACTTTCGCCGAGGGAATATGAAAGCCCCGTTGCAATCCTGCGGTGACCACGGCGCCACCGGGTTTGGAGAGGTCCGGCACGACCCCGCGATGAAAGAGCGCGAGATCCACCCCGGCGGCGCTGAAGGTCTGGGCCAGACGTTCGGCGGAGGCATCGGTATCGGCGGTCACCACCACGCGATATCCCTCCGCGAGGAGAGTACGGAGATAGTCGGCGAGAGCGTCCCCGCCACCCATGGATCCCCATCCACTGGCCGTCATCAGTGCGTGGTCGGGACCGTCGACGACCGGGATCAGATTCCACGATCCACGCTGCGAACCGAGCAGGCGATCGGGTTCGCAGTACAAGCGAGGAAACTGGCGGTCGGGATCGCGTGACCACGACGAAGCCAAGGCCTTGGCCAGATCGGCTTCTTCGGCCAGGAGATCCACCGCTCGGTCACGCATGCGCCGCGGTTCGACGAGGATCATCTTGGCGTCGGGGGGTAGAACGTCGCTCAGCAGCTTCGGCGAATCCGTCAGCCACGGCAACCAGCTCTCCATGCCGTCGAAGAGGTTGCCCTCGGCGAGTTTCTCCCAATGCTCACGGCCCCACGGTTCGGTGGCGATCAATTCCTCGGCCCGTTTCGCGGTGGTGGCGTCCATGAGGAGTTCGCGGGCCGGAAAGATCGTCACCTCCTCGAGATCCACATCACTTCTCTGATCATGGACGGAGAATTCGGTCAGTCGGTCCACCTCGTCGCCCCAGAGATCGACGCGCACGGGAGCATCGCGGGTGGGCGGGAAGACGTCGATGATGGCGCCGCGACGGGCGATTTCGCCGCGGTGTTCCACGATCTCTTCGCGTCGGTAGCCCCCGCGCACCAACGAGGCGAGCAGAGCGTCGGGATCGACCGAGTCCCCTTTGCGGATCACGACCGGAGCCACGGTCACGGTGTTCGGTCCCAACTGTTGCAGGAGTGCTCTCATACTCGTCACCACGATCTGGGGGTGACGACTGGCGTCCTGCAACCGCCAGAGAACCTCCAATCGCCGACTCATGGTTTCGACACTCGGGCTCACGCGTTCGAAGGGGAGGGTTTCCCACGCCGGAAACAGCAGGACCTCTCCGGGCTCTACGAAGGATCGAAGGTCGGCGTGCAGGAGCGTGGCCATGGTGGTGGTCGGACAGGCCACGATCAGTGGGCGTCGTCCGGTCAGTGGCCCGAGTGCGGCGATGGCCAGACTGCGTGCCACTTCGGGAACGGCGACGGTGGCATCGACTGCGCCGATGAGTGAAGTAAGCGCGGAATCGTGGCGAAGCAGCGGCGGCAGAGACCGCAGGATTCCGTCAGAAGACTCGAGTGCCGTCGGGAGAGCGATGTCGGTCATGAGGTCGCAGAGTCACTCGGCATCGGCGTCACTTTGCGTTGAAGGAGTTCATTGCGGCACTCAAACCGCTGGTGAGAATTGCTTCCACGGCATCGGCGGCCTCGATCACGGCTCGGTCGAGCTCCTGGCGTTCGGTGGCGGGCACTTTGGACAGAACATGGGCGGCTCCACGTTCTTTGCTCTGGGGTTTGCCGACGCCGATGCGCACGCGCACGTAGTCATCGGTCCCGACGTGCGAGGAGATGCTGCGAAGTCCGTTG
>JBMTPW010000076.1:0-8081 GCA_049444115.1 Ilumatobacteraceae bacterium
CACGTCGGCCGTCGAGGCAACAGGCGCCGGCGCGGTGCTCGAGGGCGACTCGACGGATTCATCCGTGGCGACCTTCTTGTTTGCGGTCTTCTTCGCTGGCGCGGTGTCGCTCGCGTCCGTCGACGCGTCGGCGTCGGTCGCTCCCTCATCCGGCGTCTTCGTGGTCTTCGACGATGTTTTGGTGGCCGACGACTTCGTTGCCGTCGTCTTGGTGGCTTTGGCAGGCTTGGCCTCTTCGGGCTGAACGTCACGGACGAGCCCCTGAGCCTTGGCCTTGCGTTCGAGCAACGGCACGAAGGCATCAGCCAACGTGGACTGCGGCGTCTTGGCGGCAACTCCCTCGGCTTTGCAGAGGTCCAACATCTCGGTATTGGTCATACCGAGCTTCTTGGCGAGGTCGCTTACTTTGATCTTGGCTGTTGCCACGCGGCGTTCAGTCCTTCGTTGCTCTGTGGCCGAGGGGTCCCGGCCGATGTGGTTACTTTGCCATGGTTAGGCGGTTCCTGAGATTCGTGTTCTTGGTGTTCGAACGCGACCCGAAGGCCCGTTCGAATCCCCGAGTGGAAAACGCCCGCTCGAGGCAATTCTGTGAGTCGGTGCAGATCCATGCCCCGCGCCCGGACGCCGTGCGCGACGCCCGCACCTCACCCGCGACATCGCGGGAGTAGCGCGTGAGAGCCGCCTGTTCCCGACGGGAACGACAACCCACACAGGTGCGAATCGGAGCGGTCATGATCAGGCGTTCGCCTCACCGGTTTCCGATGCCGGCTGGGCCGACATGCGTTCGTATTCCTGCAGGCTCATCACCGAACCATCGGCGGCGTGCCATTCCTGTTCGCCGGTGTCGGGGTTGACCTTCCATTCGCCATCGGCGAAGCCATCCTCGAAGATGCCGTTCAGTTCGTTCTGGTACTGCGTTTCGCTCTTGATGTCGATGCGCACACCGACGAGGCGCGATGCCAGGCGGGCATTCTGCCCTTCCTTGCCGATCGCCAGGCTCAACTGGAAATCGGGCACGATGACGTCGGCCTGAGTGCGATCCTCGCTGAGACGAACTTCGGTGACCTTGGCCGGCGACAGCGCCTTGGCGATGAAATCGGCCAAATCCTCGCTGAAGGGAATGATGTCGATCTTTTCCTGATTCAGTTCGTTCACGACCATGCGCACGCGCCCGCCCCGGGCACCGACGCACGCGCCGACCGGGTCGACATTGCTGTCGTTGCTGTGCACCGCGATCTTTGTGCGGTGACCAGGCTCGCGCGAGCAGGCCTTGATCTCGACGACGCCGTCGGCGATCTCGGGAACCTCGAGTTCGAACAGTCGCTTCACGAGACCCGGGTGGGTGCGGCTGACCACGATCTGCGGTCCGCGCTCGGAGCGACGAACCTCGACGATGTAGGCCTTCACGCGCGTGCCGGGGTTGGCGCGCTCGTAGGGCACCTGCTCACTCTGGGGCATGAGGGCTTCGACCTTGCCCAAGTCGAGCAGGGCGTAACGATGGTCGTTCTGCTGCACGATGCCGGTGACGATGTCGCCCTCGCGGTTCGCGTACTCCTCGAACTTGCGGTCGCGCTCGGCTTCGCGGATGCGCTGACCCATCACCTGACGGAAGGTCTGGGCCGCGATGCGACCCAACTCGTTCTTCTCGGGGGTGTCGTCGCGCGGATTGACCCAGTTCCCGTCCTCGTCGATGTCATAGGCGGTGAAGGTGATCTCCAAGGTGTCCGGGTTCAGGCCCACTTCCACCTCTTCGGCCGCGCCGGGTCGACGCTTGTACGCAGTGGCCAAAGCGTCCACCAACACCTGCAGAAGGGTCTCCTCCGAGATGTTCTTCTCGCCTGCCAGAAGGCGAATCGCTTCTTTCATATCGATGTTGCTCATGATTCAGCGCTCTCCTGATCCTCTTGCTCGTTCATGTCGTCGTCAGCCAGGGCGTCGTCGATGTGTTCCTCGAAGTCTGCCGGGGAGCGGGTTGAACCGCTCGCCCCACTCTGCTTCGCTGGGCGTTTGGCGGCGCGCGTCTCGCTCGCGGCTCGGCCGTTCTTCTTGGGCCCACCCGGTTTGGACTGGGCTTCCCAGACGAACACCGTGCGGGCCCGGTCCACATCCGCGTACGCCACGATCCGATCGGTTCCCTGTTCGTCACGCACCGTGAAAGTGTCGGTTCCAGCCGCCACCAAAGTTCCTGAAACGCGTCGTTCTCCCTGGGCCGCCTGGCGAAGACGAACGGCCACGACCTTGCCGATCTCCCGGGAATAGTGGCGCGGGGCGCGGAGATTCCGTTCCAAGCCCGGACTCGAGACCTCCAAGGTGTAGTGGCCGGGGATGGGATCGACATGGTCGAGTTCCCGCGACACCAGACGGGTCACCCGCGACAACTGGTCGACGTCCACTCCCCCTGGCGAGCCTGGAGGGGTGTCGACGGTGATGCGCAGGCAACCTCCGGCGAATTCGAGGTCGTAGAGATCCAACCCGAGGTCGACGACGATGGGCTGCACCATGGCGTGGAGGCGGGTGACGATCGGATTGCTGGAGGAATCAACGAGGTGAACCGAGTCATGACCGGTCTCTGGCGTGCCGTAGTCGCTGCTCGTACTGTCGCTCGTGATCATCATCGTTTCACCTCACCTTCTCGGCCGCGCCCACCGGCCAATGAAGGAAAAAGGCGTGGGTCAGACCCACGCCTTTCAGCTTCACCGAGGTGAACACTTGTTCAGGACCCCGAAAGCATACCGTGAAACCGTCCAACTGCCCGGCGGCCCTCCCCGACGGTCGACCGATCCCTCCGACCTGCGCCGGTCGATGCGAATGTCCCCGGGACGCAACCGATCGGGCCAGTAGCCTTGCGCCGATGTTGCGATTGTCCAGCCTTTTCGTGCGGACTCTGCGGGACAACCCTGCTGATGCCGAGGTGCCGAGCCATCAACTCCTGGTCCGTGCCGGCTACATCCGGCGGGCCGCCCCGGGGGGTTTCACTTGGCTGCCCCTCGGCTGGATGGTGTATCGCAATGTGGAACGCATCGTTCGCGAGGAGATGGACGCCGCCGGATTCCAGGAAGTCCATTTTCCGGCGCTCCTGCCCCGTGAACCCTACGAGGCCACGAATCGCTGGACCGAATACGGCCCGAATCTGTTCCGTCTGCAGGACCGCCGCGGGGCGGACTTCCTGCTCGGGCCGACCCACGAAGAAATGTTCACCCTGCTGGTCAAGGATCTGTACAGCAGTTACAAGGACCTGCCGCTCAGCATCTACCAGATCCAGACCAAGTATCGCGACGAGGCTCGTCCTCGCGCCGGCTTGTTGCGCGGTCGGGAGTTCGTCATGAAGGACTCCTACAGCTTCGATCTCGATGACGAAGGCCTCGCTCGAAGTTACGAGGCCCATCGCGCCGCGTACATCCGCACCTTCGAACGGCTCGGTCTTCCCTTTGTCATCGTCTCGGCCATGTCGGGAGCGATGGGTGGATCCAAGAGCGAGGAATTCCTGGCACCTCTTGCCGTGGGCGAGGACACCTTCGTCCGTTGTTCGCTCTGTGGATACGCCGCCAACACCGAAGCCGTGCAAGTACCCTCGCCTCCGAGCCAGGACACCGCGCATGTTCCACTCGCCGTCGAACTCGACACTCCGGATACGCCCACCATCGCCACTCTGGTCGGCCACATGAACACTCTCCCCGAGCATCGTCGATCCGATGGCCGCCCCTGGGAAGCGAGCGACACGTTGAAGAACGTCATCGTCATGCTCCGCCAGCCGGATGGTCGCCGCGAGCCTCTGGCGATCGGATTGCCCGGCGATCGCGAGGTGGACATGAAGAGACTCGAATCCCAGGTCTCCCCCGCCGAACCCGAACCCTTCACCGATGAAGACTTCGCCGCCCATCCGACACTGGTGAAGGGCTATATCGGGCCGCAAGTTCTCGGAACGAACGGTCCGGCACGTATTCGGTACCTGGTGGATCCGCGCGTGGCGGCCGGGTCGTCGTGGGTGACCGGCGCCAACGCTCCAGGCCGACACGTTGCCCACTTGACTCGCGGTCGCGATTTCGATGCCGACGGCCTCATCGAAGCCGCCGATGTACGGGCCGGCGATCCGTGTCCGGAATGCGCGCGCCGGGGAGAGCCCTCTGGAACTCTCGACATGGAACGCGGCATCGAGATCGGCCACATCTTCCAGTTGGGACGCAAATACGCCGAAGCTCTGCAACTGACGGTGCTCGACCAGAACGGTCGCAACGTGGTGGTGACCATGGGCAGTTACGGCATTGGGGTGTCCCGGGCCGTGGCGGCGGTCGCCGAAGCCACCCTCGACGATCTCGGACTGTGCTGGCCTCGTGAAGTCGCACCCGCCGATGTGCACATCGTGCTGGCGAGCAAGGGTGGAGACGAGATTGCCGCTTTCGGCGAGACCTTGGCCGCCCAACTCGAATCTGCCGGATTGCGGGTTCTCCTCGACGACCGAACCTCCGCCTCGCCGGGAGTGAAGTTCAAGGATGCCGAACTGCTCGGAGTGCCCACCATCGTGGTGGTGGGCAAAGGTTTGGCGACCGGAGAGATCGAGGTCCGTGATCGTCGTTCCGGCGACATCCACCGCGTCGCGGTCGACGAGTCGAGCGCCGCCATCGTCGATCAGTGCACCGCAGGGCGGCTCGGAGGCTGAGATGCGGCTCGTTCGTGGAGTGGTCCAGCACTACGCCTGGGGCCACCCCTCGGCCATTCCCCACCTTCTCGGCATCGAACCCGACGGCCGACCGTGGGCCGAATTGTGGTTCGGCACGCACTTGGGCGGCGCCTCGCGTCTACTCGACCTCGACGACACCGCTGGCGCGCGTTCCGCCGACGACGACACCGGAGGCCTGTCCCAACCGTTGCTCGCCGTCGCCGGGGAACTCCCGTTCTTGCTCAAGATCCTCGCCGCCGCCGAACCCTTGTCCCTGCAGACCCACCCGTCCGAGACCCAGGCGCGTCTCGGGTTCGCGCGCGAGAACCAGCAGGGGATCCCGGTGAGCAACTCGCGTCGCATCTACCGCGACCCCTTCGCCAAACCCGAACTGCTCTGTGCACTGGAGCCCTTCGAAGCGCTGTGCGGATTTCGGCACGAAACACCGACCGTGGAACTTCTCAACGAGATCGGCGCTCACGCTTCGGCTCTGGCTCGGATGATCGCCGATCAAGACCTCGATTATGCGGTGCGCTACCTGTTCAGTGGCAGTGATGAAGCAAGCCACCTGATCCACGGCATCATCGAGGCCTGTGCGCATCACGAATCGGTGAGCGCACAGTGGGTGACTCGGCTCGCTGCCGCCTATCCCGGTGATCCGGCAGTGGCGGCCACACTGCTACTGAACCACGTGATCCTGCAACCTGGTGAAGCCATCTATCTCGATCCGGGCAACATGCACGCCTATCTGCGCGGCGTCGGCATCGAAGTCATGGGATCCAGTGACAACGTGGTTCGATGCGGGCTCACCAACAAACACGTCGACGTGGAGGAACTTCTGCGCACGGTCGTCGTGCGCCCTCTCGACACTCCGATCCTGAAACCAGTGCACAAGAGTTTGACGTCGGTGGGCCGACTCTGGAAATACGAAACGCCCGGAACTCCCTTCACGCTGTGGCTGCATCAGATCGACGGTGCCGAGACGCTGCAGGCATTGACTCGGGAACTCGTGCTCTGCGGTGTCGGTTCCACCGATCGGCTGCAGCGCGGCGAGGTCTGCTACCTCGCACCCGGCGAACACATCACATTGCGGGGGAAAGCCACCCTCTTCCGCGTCACCGAGACGCGTCGCTGACGGACAGCCGATCCTCAGGTCCTCTTGCGAATCTCGACGATCCGATCCCGAGAGCGATTGGCATCCTCACCCTGCGACTCCAGCAATTGCGATCGATCCTTGGCCGCTTCGCGTTCGGCCTTGGCGGTGTCGGCCCGAGCGATCGCGGCCTCGACACCGTGCTCATGGATGAACTCGGCCCACTCCACCAGCGCTTCCACCATCTCGCTTTCGGGAACCACGGCCACGTTGCGCCCCTTGACGAACAGATGACCGCGCTTGTTGCCGGCGGCGATGCCGAGATCGGCCTCACGAGCTTCCCCGGGTCCATTGACCACGCAGCCCATGACCGCCACCTGCAAGGGAATCTCGCGTTCACCGAATGCCTTCATGGCGCGATTGGCCACGTCGATGACGTCGATCTCGGCTCTCCCGCAACTCGGACAGGCGATGAGATCCACGTTCTTGCGCTCGCGCAAACCCAACGATTCGAGGAGCAACCGACCGGCACGCGCCTCCTCCACGGGATCAGCGGTGAGGCTGTAACGAATGGTGTCGCCGATTCCCTCCAGAAGAAGCGTGGCGATACCGGCGGTGGCCTTCAGCAACCCGGCCGGAAGCGGTCCGGCTTCGGTGACACCGAGATGCAGAGGGTGATCGGTCACCTCGCTCATCTGTCGATACGCCTCCACCATCAGAGGCACACTCGAAGCCTTGACGCTGATCTTGATCAGATCGAAATCGACTTCTTGGAAGTAGGCAATTTCACGCTGAGCCGACTCCACCATCGCCTCGGGGGTCACTCTCCCGCCGTACTTGTCGTACAACTCGGGATCGAGGGAACCACCATTGACCCCGATGCGGATGGGAATGCCGCGATCGCGGGCTTCCGATGCAACGGCCTTGATGTGCTCGGGTCGACGAATGTTGCCCGGATTCAAACGAAGGCCGTGCACTCCGGCCTCCATGGCGGCCAGGGCCATCTTGTACTGATGATGGATGTCGGCAACTATGGGAATCGGCGAGCGAGGCACGATCTGGGCCAGGCCTTCGGCGGCTTCCACCTCGTTGCAGGTACAGCGAACGATGTCGCACCCGGCCGCGGCAAGGGCATAGATCTGCTGCAGAGTGCCTTCGACATCGGCGGTCTTGGTGATGGTCATCGACTGCACGCTGATCGGAGCACCTCCTCCGACCAATACCTTGCCCACCGCGATCTGCCGTGTCGGCCGTCGGTTGTCGAGAGAAGCAGTGATCATCGGTTCCCTCAGAACGGTCGAGTGATGTCCAGATACAGTCCGGCAACCGTCAGGAACATGAGCATTGTCAGCACCACGACCGTCACGGGCCACATCTTCTCGACATCGGCGTGATAGCGCCGACCTCGTTGACTACGGATCCGCTCGTAGGTGGCAATCGCTGCGTGACCGCCATCGAATGGCAACAGCGGAAGCATGTTGAAGAGACCGACGAAGATGTTGATCGATGCCAGGACTTCGAGGACGCCGTAGATTCCGTTGCGTTCACCGATGTCCCCGGCGACCTGAGTGATCCCCACCACCGTGGTGGGACGTTTGGACGGATCGGCGGCCGGATCGGTGACTTGTTCCCATTGGTTCACCGGATTGACGACCGTGACGATCCCCTTCAAGGTGGCGCCCATGTCCCGCCAGAGATCACCGGCCACGTGCGAGACGGCGTCGAGGACGCCCACAGGCGTCCGCCCGAAACTGTCCGTGCCCACCCCGAGATAAGCGCGCGCAGGTTCATCGGCTCCGGGCAGTGAGCGTAGGACCGCCTCGGTGGTTTCGACGCGACCCTCTCGTTCGTAGTCGATGGTGACTCGGTCGTCGATGGAATAGGACTGAACGATCGATCGCAATTGCTGCGACGACGCCACCCGCTCCCCGTTCACGGCAAGGATCACGTCTCCCGCAATCAGCCCGGCCTCGGCCGCGGCGGAGTCCCGAGAAACAGCGAAGATCTCGGCGCGACCGGTCTCCTGGACGCGACCTCCGACGGTGTAGACGAAGAGCAGGATGACGATGGCGATGATGGCGTGCATCAGCGATCCTGCAGTGATCACCAGGAGGCGCCAACGATACGGCTTGGCCGAGTAGGCCACGTCACGATCCGCGTCGTCGACCGGATCGAGGTTGTTCATGCCGACGATGCGCACGAAGGCCCCGAGCGGCAGGGCGCGAATCCCGTATTCCACTCCCTGACGATGGAAACTCCAGACCTTGGGTCCGAAACCCATGAAGAACTGGGTGCGCTTCATACCCGCCCAACCCGCGGTCACGAAGTGGC
>JBMTPW010000077.1:0-8031 GCA_049444115.1 Ilumatobacteraceae bacterium
GGTGAGAGGGGGTAGGTGCAGGTGGGTGATGAACGAGAGAACAGTTTCCGATCCGCCCGACCCGGGTGTAGACGACCCTCACGATCGCCCCGGGAGCCGGCAGGCGGACCCGAACCGGGGTTCGGGCTGACCGTATTCTAGGAGACCAGGGACCAAATGGGTGGCACCCGACCCGAATCGACCCGTTTTCCGGCACAGCAACCGGAGGAACAAGTCGTCGTGGGACGGACCCAACCGAACGAAATGGACGGGACATGCGCACAGTAGCGATCGTGAATCAAAAGGGAGGGGTGGGAAAGACCACCACCACGCTCGGCTTGGCCTCGGCCGCTCGCGAGACGGGACGACGGGTCCTGGTCGTGGATCTCGATCCACAGGCCTCGTCCACTTGGATCCTCGGCCTCGACCCGGCCGAAGTCGAGGTTTCGGTGGAAGACGTGTTGGAGGGACGCTCGATCCGTGGAGCCATTGCCGAGAGCCGTTGGGGGCCTCTGATCGACGTCGTTCCGGCGTCGAGGTCGTTGCAGAATTTGGAGTCGGTGCGCTCGGTCAGCGCTTTGCGGCGGGCACTGGCGAGTCTGCAGCAGAGCGCCGAGGCCTACGATGCGGTCCTCATCGACTGCCCTCCGGCACTCGGTTCTCTGACCATGAGCGGCCTGACCGCAGCTCAGCACGCCCTGATCGTGGTCGAACCCTCCGCACTCGGTTTGCGCGGGATCGAGGCCGTTGCCGATTCCATCGATGTCGCGTGGGAGAAATCCAATCCCGATCTCGAACTCGCCGGTGTCGTGGTCAATCGCGTCCCTGCCGTGTCCGCCGAGGCCGAACGGCAATTGGAGATCCTGGCTCGCAACGTCGGGCGACGAGCCATCTGGGAGCCGTACGTTCCGCAACGGGTGATCGTCAACGAAGCCGTCGGCGAGCGCAAGGCCATTCATTCGATGGGCGCGCGCGCCGCCGATGTTGCCGATGCCTTCGATTCACTATGGAAGAAGCTCTGGCGCAAGATCCGCGACTGATTCCGCGACGGTGAATCAACCGCCGGCATCGATCATCCGCAGACCACCACGACCGTCGAAGGACAATCCGGCGCGACCGCTCATCAGGGCTCGCAACTGTTCCCCCACCAACTCCTGGCGCCAACCACTCATCAGACGAGCCTGCGGTTGATCCCTCAGGAATTGGACGATGTCGTGTCGAGTGGCCAGGAGGGTCGTATCGACTTTCTCCAATCGGGCGACTTCACTGATCCAGGCCGAGATCAAAGTGATCGCCGGGCGGAGATGACGCTCCACCTCGTCGCCGTCGGAACTCGGGAGATCGAGGGGACGCTCCCGGCCACGCCGGACGGCGTCCAGGATCTCTTGGGCGATCGCCCCTCGAGTGTGTCGTTCGTCCACACCGCGCGCCTGGGCCAGATCGGCGACGGTGGCCGGCTCCCGCTGCGAGATGCCGTGCAAGGCGAGGTCCGGAAGAACCTGACGTGGCGGCACGTCGCTGGCCATGGCTCGCCGCTCGCGCCATTCAGCCAGAGCGGCCAAGACCCCGCGGGTGCGGGGTTTGAGTGTGCGGACGTCCTTCTGGCGCATCCAGGCTTCGGCCGGATCCGGGGGCCCCACCCGCTTGTCGCGCAGTTCACGACACGCTTCGACGGCCCATTCGAATCGCTGCAGATCGTTCAATTGGGACTGCAATCGATCCTGCAGTTGCAGCAAGTACTCCACATCGGACGCGGCGTAGGACAATTGCCCCGACGTCAGCGGACGTCGCAACCAATCCGTCAGACGGTCACCCTTGGGCAAGGAGACCTTCAACTCGGCATTGACCAGAGCGGCAAGTGATGGCGTCGAGTACCCGAGGAAACCGGCGGCGATCTGGGTGTCGAAAATGACTTCCGGAATGGCCCCGACGGCATGGGCGAGAACATCGAGATCCTGTTGGGCGGCATGGAAGACGACGGTGCGATTCGCGCCGAACAGCGACGTGATCGCCCGCGCATCACAGGTCAAAGGATCGATGACCGCGATTCCCGATGACCAAGCCACCTGGATGAGGGCCAACCGCGGGTAATAGGTTCGCTCCCGATGGAACTCGGTGTCGAGCGCCAGTCGCTCCTCACCCGACAATCGGTGGGTCAGTTCCTTCAGCGATCGATCATCGTCGATCCACACATGGGTCACGTGGGGGAATCCCCCTCCACCACCGGACGCCCGCTCATGATCCAGGCCATGGTTCCCCCGGCCACGTTCACCACGTCGAGGCCGAGACCGGCCAGATGTTGGCAGGCAGTGGCACTGCGCCCACCCGAGCGACAGATGAGATATGTCGTTCCCCCACCTTCCACGCAGTCGGCCACGCGCGCCGGCACCTCACCCAGGGGCACGAGGCGAGCCCCTGGGACGTGGCCGGCGGCATATTCGTCGGGCTCCCGCACGTCGACCAGTCGCGCCCCACCGGCAACGAGGGACTCCAATTCGTCGACGGTGATCTCTCGGAAGGGTTCGCTCATGACTCAACCATACCGAGCGGATCGCAGGCTACGAAGGGACCTCCGGAGAAGCCACGTCGTCCAACCAAGCACGAGCCGCTTGCCAGAGTTCGAAATCGTGGGCCGTGTTGACATTGGCCAAGGCCGCCATCGGCACCGTGACGGGAGCGCGGCGCAACGCAGCCCAGGCTCTCACGACCGATCGCTCCCCGGCATCGAAAGCGGCCTGCAACACCAATCGCGATTCGTCCACTCGCCAGACGGCCGCCAGCGGCTGTTCATCGGCATCGGACCGCAGAAAGGCCACGTCGGTCTCCGCCCCGCTGACCGGTGCGCGGAAGACGTCGATGAGCAGGTTCAAGTGCAACGGGGTCAGATTCCAGAGATCCACCGCCACCACCAGAGCGAACGGCGAGTTTCCGGCATGATGGAGAGCCGTGACCAGACCGTCGAGCGGTCCTTGACGGCCGGAACGATCGGGAATCACCTCGACCCCGTTCGTGTCGAGTCGGTCGTGGACACCGATCACCGTGACCGATCCCGAACACGCCGCCGCGACGATGTCGATCTGCCGATCGAGTGCCCGACGGCCGTCGATCATGACCCGACTCTTGTCGCCACCGAAACGACGGCTACGACCTCCGGCCAGAACGTACCCGCGCACCTCCACGTCGATCAGCCGTCGAGAGGAACACCTGCAGGATCGAGCTGCTGAAGAAAGAGAGCGCAACGTTCCGCTTCATCCTCCTCGCCGATCGCCGCGGCCATGGTCTGCAGTCCGCGCAGACAACGCAGGAATCCACGGTTCGTCGGCGCCGACCACCGGACGTAACCGGAGCCGCGCCATCCGTTCTGGCGGAGTGCGTCGAGACCACGGTGGTAGCCGATGCGGTAGTAGGCGTACCTCTCCAACACATCCCGTCCCACATCGCCGAGACACGCCCAACCGAAGAGTGACCGAGGATTCGACATGACCACGGCGACCAGGAGATCACGCCGCTCGTTCATCGGTAGCGCGGTGATGCCCGCGTACTGCGACATGATGTCGTCGGACTCGGCTGGAAGCACGGTGCTCGGCGGACCCTGCGGGGTGAGGTTCACTGCTCGGGTTTCCGACATGGCCATCACGTTAGTGCTGTGACCGGTACTGTGTGATCATGATCGGACTCGATGCCTCGCAACTGGAGAACTTCGCCACCTTCGGCGCCATCGTTCCGCTTGTCATCGGGCTCGTCATCGTGAAATTGGTGGCCAATGCTGTTGTCCGCACACTGGTCCTGACTCTGGCCCTCGCTCTCGGAGCATTGATCTTCCTGCAACGCAACGAGATCTCTGCGTGTGTGGACGACGCACGCGAGAACCTGGAACTCGATCAGACGCGGGTGACCTGCACGATCATGGGCTTCGATATCGACCTCGACATCTGATCCATTGGACCACATCCCGCGCGTGTCGGTCTATGGCGCTGCATCGGTCCGATCGGGCCAACGTCCGGTCCTGAGTCGCTCCAGGAGCGGAACGATCAATGTTCGCTCGAAGTTCTCGGGCTCCGAAGAATGGCCATTGTGATGGGCTCCCTCCAGCATCGCCGCCCGACCGTCGGGTAGGGCTCCGATGATCTCCGAGGCCCGTCGAACATGCTCACGTGCACGCGACCCGAATCCCGACACCACCGGAATTCGAAGATCCTCTGGTCTCCACGCCACGGCGGCGCGAAGATCACCGAGTTCACCAACCAGTGCCACTCCCTCGGCTCGACGCGCCCGTTTGGTCGCTTCCGGCAGTCGGTTCCACAGTCGATCGCCGATGAACCGGATCAAGAAGGCTTCGGCCGCGGCTTCAGGGTCGTCGGACATCGCCACCGCCTGGGCTCCCCCGGAATCCTTGGGCCACCACGGCTCCCAACTCATCGGGCTCTCGTAGACGACCACACCGCGAACCAGTTCCGGGTGGCCAGAAGCACAAGCCAGGGCCACCACCCCGCCGAAACTATGACCGATGAGCACGACGCGGCGACCAGCGATCACCTCCAGGAGGTCGGATACGTGTTGTTCGACTCCGAACGGTCCGGTCATGTCCGATGAATCGGCGTAGCCCCGCCGGTCATAAGTGAGAACACGATTCGTCGCGGAGAGCGATCTGGCCAGGCGACGGAACGCGGTCTGTCGATCCATGCTTCCGTGAATCAGGACCAGCGTGAACTCCGGTTCGGTACTTGCGCCCTCCGGTCGCCACTCTCGTATGCTCCGCACGACCACGACGGTCCACCGTACACGCCGTCATCGACGGCCGGACCCATAGCATGTCCTCGTGGAAGTCATCCTCATCCGCCACGCCATTCCCGTGCGCAAAGAACTCGAATCAGGGGTAGCCGATCCGGAACTCTCCCCGGCCGGTTTGCGCCAGGCCCAGTTGTTGGCGGAGTACCTGGCCTCGGAGTCACTCGATGCGCTCTACGCCAGCCCCATGCGTCGAGCGCGCGAGACGGCCGACCCGGTGGCGCGGCTCATGGGTCTCGACATCGGAATCGTCGACGGTGTGGCCGAGTTCGACCGCAACAGCGAATGGTACGTACCAGTCGAGGAACTGAAGGCTGCCAACGATCCGCGTTGGCGGGAACTCATCGACGGAACGTGGCAGGGATCCGACGAGACCGAGGACCAGTTCGTGGACCGGGTGGTGGACACCATCGAGACGATCATCAGTCGGCATTCCTCGCAACGTGTCGCTGTCGTGTGCCACGGCGGCGTCATCAACGCCTATGTGGCGCGCATTCTCGGACTGGCCAATCAACGGGGATTCTTCTATCCGAACTACACGTCCATTCACCGGATCGCTGCAGCTCGAAGCGGAGAGCGAAGCGTGGTGACATTGAACGAAACGAGCCACTTGCGCGGTTCGGGGCTTCCGATCGGAGTGTTCCAGAAATGAGCGAATCTTCTCCCTCGACCCTCGCCCACCTGCTCGAACACCTCGATGCATCCGTATCCCCCGCCCACAGCGTGCGTCACGCGGCGCGTCGCCTGGACGGAGCGGGATTCATCGAGTCGCATTTCGGTTCCCTGGCTGACGGGTTGCCGGCGCGCGGTTACATCGCCGACCAGGGATTGCTCCTGGCATGGTCGCAGTCGGATTCGACCAAGTCCCCTTTCCGCATCATCGGGGCGCACACCGATTCTCCGGGACTCCGCATCAAGGCCCGACCCGATGTCATCAAACATGGATGGCGCCAGTTGGGTGCGGAGGTCTACGGCGGAATCCTCAACAACTCGTGGCTCGACCGCGACCTCGGTATCGCCGGCCGCGTGACCCTGCGCGACGACAGCACGGTTCTCTTCGACAGCGCAGAGCCAGTGGCACGTATCCCGCAGCTGGCCATTCATCTCGACCGCGACGTCAACGAGCGCGGGCTGATCCTCGACAAACAGAACCATCTCCTGCCCGTTTGGGGGCTCGAGATGCCCACCGGTCGGATCTTCCCGTCCTTCCCCGACTGGTTGGCCGGTCGTCTGTCGGTTTCGGCGACGGAGATCGTCGGTTGGGACCTCGGCTTCTACGACGTCACCTCGGCTCGCGTCCTGGGAGTCGATCAATCACTGCTGGCCAGCGGACGTCTCGACAATCAGGTGTCGTGTTGGGCGGCAGTCGAGGCGCTCGTGGCCGCGTCGGGCCCTCACACCGCGGTCATTGCCTTGTTCGACCATGAGGAAGTCGGTTCCGCCAGCACTCATGGAGCCGCCGGACCCCGCCTCGAATGGTTGTTGAGTGCTCTTGGAAACGGGGACCAGCGGACTTCCGCCGATCGACTGGCTTCCTCGCACTGCCTTTCAGTCGACAACGCCCATGCCATCCACCCCAACTACCCGGAGCGGCACGAGCCCAATCACGCTCCGCGCCCCAACGCCGGGCCGGTGATCAAGGGCAATGCCAACCAGCGCTATGCATCCACGCCCGAAACCCAGGTTCCATTCGTCCGCGCTTGTTCCGACGCCGACGTGCCCTACCAAGTGTTCGTCTCCAACAACAGCCAACCATGCGGCTCGACCATCGGTCCGATCACTGCCACCCGCCTTGGTGTGCCCACCCTCGACGTCGGCATCGCCCAACTTTCGATGCATTCGGCCCGAGAACTCTGTGGCGCCACTGATCCCCTGCTCCTGGTGCACGCTCTTTCGGCGTACCTTTCCTGATCCGGAGCACTCTCGTTCTCCCGGAGGACGCACCGCCTCCGGTCGACCCTCATACTTGCGCAGGAGTATTCGACGTCCGAGCCTGACGGGCCGTGTCCTCGGCTCGATCGAAGAGATCCTGCAGTTGTTGGTGCAGTTGAGCGGACACGTTCTTGACCGCGGCCCGGGGCATGCGACCGTCCACCGCCGGTGGAGCAGGAATCGGCTCCCCGATGATCACCACCACTTTGCGCGGATAGATGAACTTGGCTCCCTTGCCCATCACCCGTTCGCTGCCACCGATACCGACCGGGATGATGGGCACTCCAGCCTTGCAAGCGACATAGGCCGCCCCATCCATCAATGGCTGCACCACCGGACCGGATTTGCGTTCGCCTTCCGGGAAGAGCACCAAAGGTTCACCGGATTGCAGCACTGCAATGGCGCGCGTGATTGCCTCACGATCAGCCGAACCGCGTGTCACCGGAAATCCTCCGAGAGCCGACAGCGTCCAGTTGAACGGTTGCCGCTTCCACAGCGAATCCTTGCCCATGAATCGCAGACGACGCCGGGTGCACCCGGATGCAATCGGAGTGTCGATGTAGCTGCGGTGCACCGGCGCGAGGACGAAGGCTCCCGAGGGCGGGATGTTGTCCCGTCCAGTCACCGACATTCGGCAATAGGTTCGGCAGAAACTCACCACGATGAAGCGGACGATCTGATAGAAGGATCGACTCGTCAGACTGTTGCCAGCCAGGAAAGAATCCACCTCACTCATGGCAGTCTTTCTTCTACCAAGGCCACGAGTTCGGCGACTACTTCGTCCACCGTCCGGTCGGAGGTGTCCACGATGACGGCATCGCTCGATTCCGCCAACGGACTGTCGGCACGCGTCGAATCCTGCAGATCGCGAGCGACGATGGCCGCCGCAATGACCTCCACGTCCCCACCGGTCTCGCGCACCCGGCGCTCCGCCCGCACACGCGGCGAGGCCGTGAGATAGACCTTGGCCACGGCATCGGGAAACACCACGGTGCCGATATCTCGTCCTTCCACGACTCCACCCCGTCGTTGTTCTCCCCACTGGCGTTGGCGACGCCTCATTTCTGCACGCACCTCGGACAATGACGCCACCGCACTGACTGCAGCGGTGACCTGGTCACCGCGGATGTCGGTGGTCACATCCACACCGTCGGCCACGACCCGACCCTCGACCATCTCCAAGGCCATCGACCGACTCAACGCGCCGAGACTCGGTTCATCACCCGGGTCCAGACCGCGCCGCAAGGCCGTACTGGTGACCGCCCTGTACATCGCCCCCGTGTCGAGGTAATCCCAACCCAAGGATGCCGCCAAGGCGCGCGCAATCGTGGA
>JBMTPW010000078.1:0-7885 GCA_049444115.1 Ilumatobacteraceae bacterium
CGTCGCGAGACGCCCGATCACACCTGGTAGCTGTGCAAGGGCAAGGCCGACTAACTGCGAGAACTGTGTCTGGCAGTCGATGCCGACACCGTCGTCTTCGACAACGAATTGAGTCCTGGTCAGCAGTACAACTTGGAGCGGCTGCTCGGGCGCACCGCCATCGACCGGACTGCAGTGATCCTCGACATCTTCGCCCAGAACGCCCACACATTGCAGGGCAAGGCTCATGTGGAGCTGGCCCTGCTGCGCTACCGCCTGCCGCGCTTGCGCCGCGGCGCGACGGCGAAATTGTCCCAGCAGCGCGGCGGCGTGGGTGCTCGCTTCGGTAGTGGTGAGACCAAGCTCGAAGTCGACCGGCGCCGGATCCAACAGCGCATCAGTCGCCTGGTGAACGAACTCGAGGCTCTGGGACGAACCCGCCAACTCCAACGCAAAGGGCGCCAGCGCAGCGGACTGGCCAACGTGGTCATCGTCGGGTATACCAATGCCGGTAAGTCGACGCTGCTGAATCGATTGACCCAAGCCGGGGTCCTGGTGGAAGACCGGCTCTTCGCCACCCTCGATCCCACCACTCGCCGCCTGTCGCTCCCGGGTGGTGAGCCGGTGCTCCTCACCGACACTGTGGGTTTCGTACGTCGACTCCCGCACGGTCTGGTGGAATCCTTCAAGAGCACTCTCGAAGTCGCCGCCCAGGCCGAGTATCTGGTGCACGTCGTCGACGGGTCCTCGCCCGACCCCGATGGTCAGATCGAAGCCGTGCACACCGTTTTACGGGACATCGATGCCCAGCACGTTCCCGAGTTGGTGGTCTTCAACAAGCGGGACCTCGATCAGGTCGCGGTCGATGAGGCCGTGCGCTCCCATCCGGGTTCGGTCGGCATCAGCGCGTACACCGGGGAAGGGATCGACGTCTTTCTGCAGACCTTGTCGGACCGACTGCGGTCCATTGCCACGATCACCGATCTCGTGATTCCCTTCGATCGCGGTGACGTGTTGGCCGCGGTGCACCGCGAAGGAGAAGTCGTGTCCATCACCGAAACCGACGCCGGATTCCGGGTACGGGCACGTCTGTCCGAAGCATCGGCCGGCCGATTGTCGCAGTTCACCGACGAACCCGATGCTGCTGGTGTCGAACACTCCCTCGACCCTTCTACAGTGGATCGACAATGAGCACTGTCGCGAAGCCTTCGTCGTCGCCCGGATTCGTCGCTCCACCGTATCCCTATGAACGTTTGGATGCCTTCAAGCCTTTGGCGGCTGGCCATACCGGCGGTCTCGTGGATCTTTCCATCGGGACTCCTTGCGATCCGCCACCCGCGTCCGTGCTGGCAGCCCTGGCCTCCAGCAACTCGGAGCGGGGTTACCCGGCCTCGGTGGGCAGTATCGATCTGCGTCGGGCTTTTGCGCAGTGGATGGAGCGTCGTTTCGCAGTAGGCATCGAACCGGCGCACATCGCCGCCTGTGTCGGTACCAAGGAATTCGTCGGCACCTTGCCACAGTGGATGAAGTTGCGCCGACCGGATCGGGACACCGTCCTGTATCCGGCGGTTGCCTATCCCACGTACGAAATGGGCGCCATCCTGGCTGGTTGCCGTGCTGTACCGGTACCGGTGAACACCAGTGGTGGAATCGACCTCGCAGCAATCGATCCGGCGGACGTCGAGCGCGCTCTTCTGCTCTGGGTGAACAGTCCGTCGAATCCCACCGGAGCCCTCGACGACCTCGGTGGCGCGGCGATGTGGGGACGGTCGGTTGGTGTTCCGGTGTTCAGCGACGAGTGTTACGCCGAGTTCACGTGGGACGGACCGCCGCAGTCGATCCTGCAACACGGATCGGATGGAGTGATTGCAGTTCATTCCTTGTCGAAACGGTCGAACCTTGCTGGATTGCGCGTGGGGGCGTTCGCCGGTGATCCCGATCTGGTGGAGTATCTCTCCGAAGTTCGCAAACATGTCGGGATGATGGTTCCCGGACCTGCTCAAGCCGCCGGGGTGGCCGCGCTCGACGACGACGATCACGTATGGTCGCAGCGCGCGACGTACCGACGGCGCTTGACGAAGATGGCCGACATTCTGGAGCGTTGGTCGGGACGGCCGGTGGGGCTTCCTGCCGGTGGCTTCTACCTCTGGTTCGAAGTGGGTGATGCGTGGGCTTTCGCCGAGCGTCTGGCACGAGAAGGTGGAGCATTGATCAGCCCGGGAGATATCTACGGACCCCAGGGAAGTCGGTTCGTGCGCGTGGCCGTCGTGCAACCCGACGAAGCGCTGGACATGGTGGGACACCGCTTGGGCGTCCGGTGATCACAGCCGTCGCAGGACGGTGACCACCTTGCCGAAGATGCGAACCTCCGACGACGGGAACGTCATCGGCGACAGACGGGGATTGGCCGGAGTCAACGTGACCCGATCCCCGAGTCGCGAATATGTCTTGACCGTGGCTTCGTCACCGGGAATGCCGGCGACCACGATCTCTCCGTTGTCAGCCGAAGGCTGTTGACGTGCCACCACGTAGTCGCCGTCGAGGATTCCAGCTTCGATCATGGATTCGCCACGCACCCGCAACATGAAAAGTTCGCCTTCACCGGTGAAGTCGGCCGGAAGCGGCAACAACTCTTCGACATTCTCTTGCGCCAGCACGTCGGTGCCGGCGGCAACGTCACCCACGAGCGGAACATGGTGCACCTTGCTGCGGGCGATGATCGCCCCACTGTTGCGGTCCCAGCGCACCTTGATGGCTCGTGGCAAATTGGGATCCCGTTCGAGATAGCCGAGGCGTTGCAGAGTATTGAGGTGGTTGTGCACCGTGGACGGTGAGGTCAGGCCGACGGTTTCGCCGATCTCTCGGACCGAGGGGGGAAAACCCCGTTCGGCCATGCTGGTTTCGATGCACTCGAGAATGCTGCGCTGACGGGCGGTCAAAGTGGGGTCGGTCATGCCCGAAGCGTACGGATGTTCGTTCCCTGAGTCAAACACCTGTTCGTTTCCCCTGGTGGGAAGCAATTTGCTGGTGGTTCACCAACGATCGTTGACAAGGGAACAGGTGTTCTCATAGCCTGCGACCCGCCGAACAGACGTTCGGCAAACGAAGTCGGCTGATGGGCCATCCTCTCCGCTCCGATCCGGTCGGAAAGGGTGCCACACCCCTTCGGGAAGATCTCGACACGAACGAAATCAATCGGAACGACGTCTCCCGGACTCGGTCCAGGACACTGAAAGGACACAGACTCCATGGCTCTCGTCTTGAATCCCCAATACGCCGTCACCATTCGCCGACCGATTGCTCGTCCCGATAGCGCTTCGCATTCGGCCGTGCGACGTTCGTCCTCCAGCGCCTCGTTGACCCGAGCGCCCTATCACGCCACAACGCTCGATCGGCCTTCCGTCGACGTGTATCGCCGCCGCCGTCGGGTCGCAGTGGCCTTGATCATCACATTCGCGGCCGCCGCCTGCCTCGGCGTCCGTGCCTTGGCGAGCCGTGGGGATGTGACTGCCTCCATCCCCACGGTGACGCCCATGGGCTCCTCGATCCTCTACACCGAGGTCGGCCAGGACGTCTCCGGAGCCTTCGTTCAGGGTCCTCAGTACTACGTGGTGCAGGAGGGGGACACCATGTGGTCGATCGCCTCGTCGCTCGTGGCGTCCTCGACCGGGAGCGGAGACATTCGTTCCATGGTGCGCGAATTGATCGCCTTGAATGGCGAGGCCGGTATCGATGTCGGCCAGCGTTTGACACTGCCGGAAACCTGACGTTCCTCGTTTCCGATCGACGGCAGTTGACCGCGTGATCTCGATGCCACCGTCTAGGGTGGAAGGCGTGCGGTGCGTGGTCTGTCGGCATGAGGACACCAAGGTGGTGGATTCCCGCACCGCCGAAGACGGAGCGGCGATCCGACGTCGTCGCGAATGCCCTGCATGTCTGCATCGATTCACCACCTTCGAGCGGATGGATGAAGTGCCACTGATGGTGTCCAAGACCCATGGGGGTCGGGAATCCTTCGACCGTTCGAAGCTCATCTCCGGGGTCATGGCCGCGGCCAAGGGACGGCCCATCGACGATCAGGCGGTGAATGCTCTGGCCGATTCGGTGGAAGAAGAGATGCGTGGTACTGGCGGGGGCGACGTCACGTCCACGCGCATCGGGTTGGCCGTTCTCGAACGCTTGCGTGCACTCGATGAAGTGGCGTACATCCGCTTCGCGAGCGTCTACAAGAACTTCGATGCAGCCGAAGACTTCCAGCGCGAGGCCGCTCTGCTGGACAAGGCCCCGGTGGCCTGAACTCGCTCGACCGGCCGGGCTCGGACCTAGAGTCGAGTCGTGACCGTAACGGAATCAGGAACGAACCGTCTGGCCTATCGAACGTGTCCTCTGTGTGAGGCCGGATGTGGGCTCGAGATCACGTTGCACGAGTCCGGCCCTCTTTCGGGACCGCAACAGGTAACGATCGGTCGTATTCGCGGTGATCGTGACGACGTGTTCTCTCACGGCTACATCTGCCCGAAAGGGTCCACGCTCAAACAGCTGCACGAGGATCCTGATCGATTGCGCAAACCATTGATCAAACGCGATGGCGTCCACGTGGAGGTCGAATGGGACGAAGCGTGGTCGGAGGTGGCGGCGCGCCTCCACGACTTCACGGAACGCAACGGGCGGCGAGCCCTCGCGGTGTATCTCGGGAACCCCAGCGCCCACAGTCTTTCGGCGATGGTGTTCAACCGTGTTCTTCTCCAGGGCCTGGGCACGCGACAGCGATTCAGTGCCTCGACCGTGGACCAGATGCCCAAACAAGTAGCGGCCGGCTACATGTTCGGCACCGGAGTCAGCGTGGCGGTTCCCGATCTCGATCGCACCGATTATCTGATGCTGCTCGGCGCCAACCCGTATGCCTCCAACGGAAGCCTCTGTACCGCACCCGATTTTCCGGGTCGGCTCGAAGCCATCCGCCATCGCGGGGGCAAGGTGGTGGTCGTCGATCCGCGTCGCACGCGCACGGCAACCGAAGCCGATGAATGGTTGGCCATTCGTCCAGCCGCGGATGCCCATTTCTTGATGGCCATCGTCAACGTCCTCTTCGCCGAAGGTTTGGTGCGCCCGGGAGACCACATCACACCCTTGCTCTCGGGAATGGACGACGTTCGTGCGGCCTGTGCCGAGTACTCCCCGGAAGCGGTCGCCGAGGTCACCGGCATCGGAGCCGACGTGATTCGTCGCGTGGCGCGCGAACTCGCGGCTGCCCCTTCTGCAGCGGTGTACGGCCGGATCGGCACGACCACCACCGAATTCGGAACCACCACGTCGTGGTTGGTCGACGTGGTGAACATCCTGACCGGAAACCTGGATCGTCCCGGTGGGGTGATGTTCACTCGCCCGGTTCTCGGAGGACCCACCACGCGGGGTCAGTCGGGTCGAGGGAGCGGGTTCAGTATCGGCCGTGGTGGCGGACGCACCGTCGTGCGTGGTTATCCCGAGGTGATGGGTGAATACCCTGCGGCGGCACTCGCCGAAGAGATCACCGACGCCGGCGAGGACCGCATCAAGGCGCTGATCACGGTGGCCGGTAATCCGGTGTTGTCGACCCCGCACTCCGAACAGTTGGCCGAAGCTCTCGGCCAACTGGAGCTCATGATCAGCGTGGACATGTACTTGAACGAAACGACACGCTTCGCCGATGTCGTCCTACCGGTCCCGTCTCAGTTGCAGCGCGACCATTACGACGTCCTGCTCTTGCAGTTCGCCATTCGGAACGTGGCCAATTACAGCCCCGCAGTGCTGCCCCTCGACGAGGGTCAGCCGGATGAGTGGGAGATCCTTGCCAAGTTGGGCCTCATCGCTCAGGGTTTCGCGGCCGATGTGGACCCGGCGACCGCCGACGATGGACTCATCGGAGGACTCGTTTCCCACGCCGTCGGGGATCCCGGATCGTCGATTCACGGTCGCGCCGCCGATGAAATCCTGCTGCACCTGGCGTCACGCCGCGGTCCAGCACGAATCCTCGATTTCATGTTGCAGACGGGCCCGTTCGGTGCGGCCTTCGGAGCGAATCCCGGCGGAGCCAGTCTCGATCTGCTCTTGTCCAATCCCCACGGAGTCGACTTCGGAGCTCTCGAGCCGCGTCTTCCCGATGCTCTGCGAACCTCCTCGGGAAGAATCGAGATGGCCCCATCGGCGATCATGGCCGATCTCGAACGCCTTCGAGCGAACCGCCGGCAGCCGGTGGGTTCGGGGTTGATGTTGGTCGGGCGTCGCCACCTGAAGTCGAACAACTCCTGGATGCACAACATCCCCGTACTCATGAAAGGCGATCTGCGCTGCACACTGCAGATCCATCCCGACGATGCCCATCGGCTGGGACTGCGGGACGGATCTCCCGCCATCGTCACCTCACGAGTGGGCCGCGTCACTGCACCGGTGGAGGTGACCGCGGACATCCGACCAGGAGTGGTGAGCCTTCCGCACGGCTGGGGCCACGACGCGCCGGGAACGCGCTTGCGTGTGGCGGCCGAACGGGCCGGGGTCAATTCGAACGTCCTGGCCGATCATCTGGCCATGGATCCGCTTTCGGGGACTTCGGTTCTGAACGGCATTCCGGTCTCGGTCGAACCCGCACCCTGATCCGTCAGTTGGGGTGGCTTTCCACAGGTTGTCCCCAGTTCGATGACGACAATCCGCAGGGTCGGACCCCTTTTTCCCCGGGAAAATCCGCGGAATTCACAGCCTTTTCCTCTTCCTCCCCACAGGCTCGTACCGGTACGGTGCCTCGGGTTGCCGCGCTGATCCTGCTCAGCGCATCAATTGCCCGACAATCGTTGACAAGGACGTAACTACACTGATGTAATCTAACAACCACTTGTGGTGACACAAGCGGAGGGGAAGCCGCAGACACCACATGTTGTGCCTCACGCGACCCTGGAAAGCCATGAAATTCGGGTGCTTTCGGGCTCGAATCGACCACCTGCTCGACGCACTCTCGACACGACAAAGGAAACACACATGTCTCTCGCCCCGGATCGCCTCGCCATCGGAATCCGCCGTCATTTCACCGCGCCTGGGCAGCATCCCTATGAGCAGGTCGAGTGGGAGAAGCGGGACGCTCGCATCTCCAATTGGAAGGACGGCACCGTGGCTTTCGAGCAACTCGGTGTGGAGTTCCCCACTACGTGGTCGCTGAACGCCACCAACATCGTGGCCCAGAAGTACTTTCGGGGCACTCCGGGCACTCCCGAGCGCGAGTCCTCGCTGCGCGAGGTGATCGATCGCGTCGCCGACACCATCACCACCTGGGGAGTCGAGGGCGGGTATTTCGTCGACCAGACCGAAGCCGAATCCTTCCGTGACGAACTGAAGTTCATCCTCGTCACCCAGCGCGCTGCGTTCAACAGCCCCGTGTGGTTCAACATCGGCGTCAAGGGAGTGCCGCAGCAGGCCAGTGCCTGTTTCATTCTGGCAGTCGAGGACAAGATGGACGCCATCTTGAACTGGTACCGCGAAGAAGGAGTGATCTTCAAGGGTGGTTCGGGATCGGGAATCAACCTGTCGAAGATCCGCTCCAGTGTCGAACTGTTGCAAGGTGGTGGCACGGCCTCCGGCCCGGTCAGCTTCATGCGCGGCGCCGATGCCTCGGCTGGGACCATCAAGTCGGGTGGCAAGACCCGTCGCGCCGCCAAGATGGTGATTCTCAACGTCGATCACCCCGACATCGAGGAGTTCATCTGGTGCAAGGCTCGCGAAGAGCGCAAGGCGCGCGTCCTCCGTGACGCCGGCTTCGACATGGATCTCGACGGCTCCGATGCCTTCAGCGTCCAGTACCAGAATGCCAACAACTCCGTGCGCGTCACCGACGACTTCATGCAGGCCGTCGTCGACGACAAGGAGTGGTCGTATCGCGCCG
>JBMTPW010000079.1:0-7850 GCA_049444115.1 Ilumatobacteraceae bacterium
GGTCTGCAGGGCACGGCGTCATGGTTCGGAGGAATCGGATTCAAGTGGCCACTGTGGCAGGCCCGATTGGCGGCGACCACCGAAATCGGGGCCGGATTGTTGTTGGCTGCCGGGCTGCTCACTCCGTTGGCTGGAGCCGGCGTCATCGGCGTGATGCTGGTGGCCATCGTGGTGGCTCACTGGAAAGTTGGTTTCTTCGTCTTCCTACCGAATCAAGGTTGGGAGTACTGCGCCACCATTGCCATCGGTGCACTGGCCATTGGCACCATGGGACCGGGCCAGTGGTCGCTCGATCACGCCATCGATTTCTCCCTCGATGGTTGGACAAGTGCACTGGTCACCGCCGGAGTGGGCATCTGCGGTGCGGTGTTGCAGTTGCTCGTCTCCTACCGGCCGACGCGTCCGTCGTGACCGCTCCGGCGTGGCGCCGCCGCGTCGTTCGCTACCTGCTGACGACGATCTCGGTCGGTATCGCCGTCTTCTGGATCTGGGCGTTTTTCTTTCCGCAATCCAAACAGTCGGTGGCCAAACTCGTCGACGAACAATGGTCGCAACGCGCCCAAGGCCTTTGTCGCGAGGCAAACGTGGCCCGCGACGAATTGGCGGACCTACGGCGCATCGACGACGTTGGCGAGGGAGCATTGACGGCTCGGGCCGACATCATCGATCGGGCCACCGACATCATCGAACGAATGGTCGATGACGTGACGGCGGCGACACCCACCGGACCCGACGACGTCGTCATCATGAACACCTGGGCCGAGTACTACCGGCAGTGGATCGCCGATCGGCGCATCTACGCCGATGTCCTGCGCGAGGGGCGCAATCCTCCCTTCGCGGAGTCAATGGTGGATGGTTCGCCGATCTCGGAGTACCTCAACGATTTCACCATCGCCAATCGCATGAAGGCCTGCTCGGCTCCCACCGATTTGGCGGTTTGATCACGACCCCCCGACGGAGGTCCCTCACCCGTCGTTGACCGACCGCCACTCCCCGTCCACGAACCGTCGAACGACTCGGGCCGGCACTCCGACGGCCACGCTGTTCGACGGAATGATTCCCGTCACCACACTGTTGGCCCCGATGACCACGTGGTCACCGATGTCGGCACCCGGAAGAATGACCGCGCCGTGTCCGATCCACGACCCGTTCCCGATTCGCACCGGTTTCTCGGGCATGGATTGCACCGAAATCGGGCGTGACACGTCTTCGTATCCGTGATTCTGGTCGGTGATGTAGATGTGATGTCCCGTCCAGACGTCGTCGCCAATGGTGATCGACAGGTGCCCCACGATGCCGCTGCCCTTGCCGATGAGACAGCGATCACCAATTGCCACCACCGGATCCACGATGCATTCCTGACCCGGAACCATGCCGGCCGACAACGTGCACTGCGGCCCGATCATGGTGTCCCGACCGATGCGAATGTAGCGCTCATTGAAAATCGTGTTGATCGGGAAACAGATCACGCTGTTCGAACCGAACGCACCGAATCCTCGGGCCTGAATACTCTTCGGTCCGATCGAACCGGCCTCCACCACTGCCGGCCACACTCGAGCCACCGCTCGGGCCAGGACCCGATTGCGCAACGTCCGCCACCGTCCCATGGGCATCGGTGCCAGGGCCGGGCCACGCTCCATCGCCCGAACGCTAGCGGTGTCGCCTGCGGTCCACGGTCGTACGTGAAAACGCTCATCTGGGAAGATTGGGCATGGCTCGACGAACCGTTCCGAATCGCCGCGATGAAATCATCGCCGGCAGCATCACCGATGTCGCCGGATTGGGTCTCGGCCACTTCCACCGTCGTTCGGCGAGTTGGCGGACCGGCACCACCGTGGTGGTCGCCCCCGAGGGGGCTGTTGCCGGAGTCGATGTGCGCGGCGGAGGTCCGGGAACTCGCGAAACCGATCTGCTGCGGCCGGAGAATCTCGTCTCTCAGGTCCATGCGATCTGTTTGACCGGCGGAAGTGCCTTCGGACTGGCGGCCGCCGATGGGGTGATGAGCGAGCTCGAACGACGCCGAATCGGCTTTCGGGTCGGAACCGCGTCCGATTTGGTGGTTCCGATCGTGCCGGCAGCGGTCATCTTCGATCTGGGCCGAGCCGGTCATGCCGAACATCGACCGGATCGAGACTTCGGCATTCGGGCCACACGGTCGGCCTTGGCCCGGACGAGTACTGCGCGAACCCGCCAGATTGCGGTGGTCGAAGGGGCCCTTGGGGCCGGCACTGGGGCGCGGGCCGGAGGCCTTCAGGGTGGAGTTGGTATGGCCAGCCGGGTCGTGGATCTCCGCGCAGTCGGCGACGCGTCGGCCCCGGCCAGCACGGTCGTGGCCGCTCTGGCAGTGGTCAATGCCGTCGGTTCGGCCATCGATCCCCGCACTGCGTCGCCCTGGGAACCGACCGGCTCGCTCCGTTCGCCGAGCGCCGCCGATCGTCGACGGTTCGCAGATCACCTGGCTTCCCTCGAGGTACGTCGTCACCCCCCGCTCAACACGACCATCGGAGTCGTGGCCACCGATCTGGCCCTCACCAAGGCCGAGTGCACCAAGGTGGCCGGCGTCGCGCACGATGGTCTCGCCCGTGCGATCCGACCGGCCCACTCGATGCACGACGGCGACACCATCTTCACGCTGGCCACCGGCGGACTTCCCCCCGAGGCTCGGTCCGGGTCGTGGCCGCTGGTGATGAATCTCGTCCTCCAAGCCGCCGCTGAGGTTTTCGCTCAGGCCTGCACACGAGCGGTGGTGGAAGCGCGCCACGTGGGAGGTCCACCCAGTTACCGGGATCTCTGCCCGAGTGCCTTCATTCGGTGAGGCGCACTGAACATGGCGGAAATCACAGAATCCAGGGTCCGATCGGTCGATCCGTTGGCATGTTTCGGAAACGGTCTGGCTAGGTTGCTCTTCCAGACATCGTCTGCAAGCCACAGAGTCCAGTCATTCGTGGAAACGAGGTGAGACCATGAGCGTGACACCATCTGAACAAGGACGGAGCGACACACCCGAGTTCGCTTCGACGCGCAAGAAGGTCACTGTTCCCGATCTCATGACTTGGAAGGCCGAAGGCCGGCGTATCTCCATGATCACCGCCTACGACGTCACCTTTGCGACATTGGTCGACGAGGCCGGTGTCGACGTGATCCTCGTCGGTGACTCGGTGGGCATGGTCGTTCAAGGCACCGACAACACCATCCCGGTCGAATTGGCCGATATGGCCTACCACGTCCGTTCCGTGGCGCGAGCCAGGACCAAGGCCCTGGTGGTCGGCGATCTTCCCTTCGGCTCGTACCAGATCAGTCCCGAGCAGGGAGTGGAGTCCTCCATCGCCCTGATGAAGGCCGGTGCGCAGTGCGTGAAATTGGAGGGTGGACTCCCGATGGCCGAGACCATCGCCGCCATCACCCGCGTCGACATTCCGGTGATCGGACACATCGGGCTGACGCCGCAGAGCTACCACCGCATGGGGGGCTTCCGTATCCAGGGCCGCACCGAGGGCTTCGAAGCCGGGGGTCGCGAACGCATTCTCGAAGATGCCCATGCCGTCGAGCAGGCCGGAGCGTGTGCCGTGGTGATCGAGGGCGTTCCCATGGACCTCGCCGCAGAGATCACCGCCAAGGTCAGCATCCCGACCATCGGCATCGGCGCCGGACCGAGTTGCGATGGACAGGTGTTGGTTCTGAACGACGTGATCGGTTTGAGCGCTTCCAAGTACCGATTCGTCAAGGCCTACACCGACGTGCGCTCACCCATCGTGGCTGCCGTGCGCGCCTATGTCGGTGAGGTCGTCGACGGAATCTGGCCCGACGACGATCACTCTTTCCGCTGACTTCCGAATTCGCCGACGTGATCCTCACGACATGATCGTCACCAGGACTGTCGCGGAATTGTCGGCGGGCATCGATCGCCGCCACGGCACGTCGGTGGCCCTGGTTCCCACCATGGGAGCCTTGCATCGTGGCCACACCTCGCTCTTCGACGAGGCCCGACGTCGAGCCGACGTCGTCGTGGCCAGCATCTTCGTGAATCCACTGCAGTTCGGCGATCCTGCAGATCTCGCCTCCTACCCTTCCACCCTCGACACCGACCTGGCACTCTGCCGTCGCCACGGTGTCGACGTGGTCCACCTCCCCGATGCCGCCACGATGTATCCGCCGGGATTCTCCACCAGTGTGCACGTGGCCGGGATCACCGACGTTCTCGAAGGGCGATCGCGGCCCGGCCACTTCGATGGGGTGACGACGGTGGTGAGCAAGTTGCTGAATGCTTGTCGACCCGACTTGGCAATGTTCGGCCAGAAGGACTTCCAACAAGCCAGCGTGGTCCGGCGCATGATCACGGATCTCGATATCCAGGTTCGATTGGTGTTGGTACCGACGGAACGCGACACCGACGGACTGGCCCTTTCCAGTCGCAACGTCCGGCTCGATCCTCGAGCACGACAAGCGGCCACGGCCCTCTGGCGAGGACTGTCGGCGGCCAAGCAGGCCTTCGACGCGGGAGAACGAACCGCCGAAGTTCTGTCGACCATCGTTCGGTCGCAGTGCAGCTCACCGCTCATCGCCCTCGATTACGTCGCCGTGGTGGATGCGGAGTCACTCGAGCCCAAGCAGACCTGCGACGACGACACGGTGATCCTCATCGCCGCACTCGTCGGAGGTGTGCGACTCATCGACAACGTCCTTCTCGGTCGTCACCATTCTTGAGTTCACCCGGGCCTGCTGCAGGCAACCGGGTCCAGGTCGCCGGATCGACGTCGTCGGGGACCGGTCGATTTCTACCGTCGCTGGCGGGAATCGTCATGGTGGGCCAGGTACCGAACCGAAAAGACGCCGTCACCGGAGAGAATCCCACCACGCGCGAAGAGCCGACCGGACTGCCAATTCGACAAACCCAATTCCGGACGATTCAAGGCGTACTGTCCATCCACCCAACGCGTGAATCCATCACCGACGAACGGCGCGTTGGACAACCGATAAACCGCCTCCACGTCGGCCTCGTCCGCAGTCTGGACGGAGACGATGAATTGGGGACTCCAACGGTTGAACAATTCCAGGCCGTCACGCCAATTCTCCACCAGGCGCACGGACAGTTCGGGATGATGCTCCCATTCCCATTCGGTTGCCAGGACGGCATCATCGGTCTCAGCCAGGATTTCCATCGCTCCGTGCCGTCCGATTCGCGACGATGAACTCGAAAGGGCTTCCGCAGCGCCGTCACCCACGGCATGGACGCGCAGCGTCGCGCCACGCCAATCGGCGGCTGCGACCGCGCCGGCGAGCATGGCATCGAGAAGATCTGGCCGATCGACGGGAACACAGCAGACGTTCAAGGTGTTGCACACCTTGCGATCGAGCGACGCCTCGACGCACTCTCGCAATCGTGTGGGCGATGCCGAGGGGGCGATCAACATCCACGCCCCTCCGGTGCCGTGCAGACTGACCGGAACTCCCGATTGTCGAGCCACGGCTCCCAGTTGCGCCACCGCTTCCCCACTGCCGCGCGCCACGGCGAGAGACAAACCAGGATGGGCGAACAGTGCGTGACCCGCTGAACGCTCCGGGGAATCGAGGAGGACCACACTTCCGAGAGGCAGATGGTTCTCGACCAGTGCCGGAACCAGCGCCGACTCCATCATCGCCCGCGCCGTACCGAGAGCATCGCTGCCGATCCTGAACACCACCGAGTTTCCCGACCGCAGAACACCGGTGGCGTCGGCGAAGACATTGGGCCGCCCTTCGAAGACGAAACCGACGACCCCCAGTGGAGCGCGACGCTCGTCCACGGTCCAAGGCGCTTGCGAGGTTCGATGCTCGATGCGGTCCACCGACCGATCGCGCCCGTCGGGCACGTCGCGCCACATCCGCAACGCCTCCACCATGGAGCGTCGCATCTTCTCGTCGAGCACCAGTCTCGTCGTGGATCGTCCTCGCGCCTGCGCCCGTTCGACGTCGACGGCGTTGGCGTTGGCAATCAGCGAAAAGACGGCGTCGTCCTCCAGTCGGCGAGCGAAGGATTCGAAGAAACCCGTGATGGAGGCAGGCGAGGTGTTCTGCAGGTCGACGAAACCCTGTCGAGCTGCGGCGACCGCCCCTTCGGTCAACGTCACCACCGCTTGCGGGATGTGGAGCAGGTCACCGGTCTCCTGTACGACGACCACATGGTCACCGGGACCGAAAGCAGCGGCCAGGTCCGAGGAGACCTCCACCCATCGACAGCCTCCGTACGGGATGCGCTGTCCGGCTTCCAACGAGACGAGTCGCTGGGATTCGTGCGGATCGCGGGGCGAGGATGTACTCACACGGCCAGCGTAATCAGCCGACACGAGCAACCGGTCGGCTCGACGAACGGTCGAATCGTTAGCCTGTCGACGTGCGCGATTCCTTGTATTTCCGTCAACTCCAATCCGGCGTGGACTTCGCCACCGGGGACGGTCTCGCCGGTCAGATGGCCAACTTCGTCTATTTGATCGGTGATCACTCGACCAACCAGTGTCTCGTGGTCGATCCGGCATACGCAGTGGAGGAACTGCTTGCAGTGGCCGCCGACGATGGCATGACCGTCTCCGGTGTGCTCGCCACGCACTATCACCCGGACCATGTGGGTGGTTCGATGATGGGTTATCGCATCCAGGGAATCGCCCAACTCCTCGAGATCACCGATGTTCCGATCCATGTCAACCGCCACGAGCAACAGTGGGTGGAACGAACCACGGGGGTCTCGGCCTCGCATCTGGTGTCTCACGAGGGCGGAGACTCCATCCTGCTCGGAGACGTGGAGGTGACCTTCGTTCATACACCTGGTCACACGCCCGGCTCGCAGTGCTTCCTGGTGGACGGGTGTCTGGTCTCGGGCGACACTTTGTTCCTCGACGGGTGCGGACGTACCGATCTACCCGGAAGCGATCCGGCCCAGATGTACGAAAGTCTCTCGACCTTGAACCGTCTGCCGAACAGCACCGTGATCTATCCCGGCCACCGGTATTCGCCACCGCCGTCGGAGACGCTGGAACAGATCCGCCAGCACAATTTCGTGCTCAAACCCATGAGCCGCGAGCAGTGGATGACGATCTTCAGCTAGACGCCAGGGCGCCGACGATCGACATCACCCCGACCGCAGCCAGCAGCCCGAGGACCGCCCGTCGCGCCATTTCTTCGTCGAGGTGCGGGCGAACCTTGAATCCCGCACCCACTCCGAGCGCCAGGGCCGGAATCGCGAAGAACATTCCTGTGATGGCCTGACTGCGCACCTCATCGGTGACGATGAACGCCACCATGGCCAGCACCCCGGAGGTGACGAACACCAGACTGATCGTGGACCGGAAGGCATCGATCGGCAAACGTCGGCCCTGCAGAGCGAACACCAGAGGCGGACCGTTGGTGGACAACGATGACGCCAGCGCACCGCTCATCAACCCTGCTGCCCATTCGAGCCCCGGTCCGCGATGTGCCAAGTTCACCTCGCGAATCAAGAGATACGTGGCCACCAGGACCCCAATGCCGAGGACACCTTTCAACACGTTCGGATCGAGTTGCTTGAACACCACCAATCCGATCGGAATCCCGAAGAGGGATGCCGCGGTCAGTCGCCGCACCAGGATCCAGTCGGCGAACCTACGACCCTGCCAGGCCTGCGCTCCGCTGGTAAGCAGACCGAGAAGGGTCGACACCACCACGGCGTCCTGGGTGCGCAAGCCGATGGTCATGAGCGGAACCGCCAGAAGGGCGAACCCGAACCCCACGTTCACCTGCACAAATGAGGCGATGAAGACCGCAGCGGTCAATGCGGCGGCCTCCGGAACGGTCATGGTGTCATTCTCACAGTTCGGCTCACGGTCCAGCTGATGGTCGGG